>JALYQN010000446.1 GCA_030855835.1 Actinomycetota bacterium
CTCCATGGGGGTGCCAGCGATCATGTCGACGGTCATCTGTCCTACCGCCTCGGCGTTCTCCGGGCGGTCCCCGACCGGATGGAACGACACGGAGGCGACGATCAGCTTGCGGACCAGTTCGGGGTGCCGAATCCCGAGGTGGAGAGCAACACCGCCGCCGACACTGAAGCCGAAGACGTCCGCCTGCGGCACGTCCAGGTACTGCAGCAGGCCGACGACGTCGGAGGCCAGGTTGGCACAGGTCAGCGGTCGGTCTATGTCGTTGGTGTGTCCGTGCCCCTGGAAGTCGGCGGCGATGACCCGGCGAGTCGCTGCGAGGCTCGGGAGCAGCTCGCCGAACTGCAGGTCGATGTTGAACAGCCCACCGTGCAACAGAAGCAGCGGTGTCCCGCCCGAACCGTGGAGCTCGTAGTACATGCGCAGTCCGTTGACCGTGGCGTACCCGGACTGCGGTGTGGACAGTGGCTGGGGGGTGTGTACGGTCACAGCGACTCCTAGGTGCGGTGCGGACGAGCGATGGCCGTCGACGGAAGTGCCCAGATTCGCGGTCATGATGCCTAGCCACAAGTCGACGCCGACAGCGTCAGGAACTGGAGGATCTGCAGCAGGTTGCCCACCGGGTTGAGGTGCTCGAGGGGGTGCGCAGAGTCGGCGTTGCGGAACCCTGCCCCGTTGGTGCCCAGCTCCGTGATCGCCTCCTGCCAGGCCACTGGCCCGCTGGTGATCGTCGGGTGTCACCGGCCTGGTTTGCCAGGGGCAGGGGGTACGGTGCCGGCGGTGGTCAACCTGGGTGCCGACCGCACATTGGAGTGCACGAGATGAGTTCAGCCCAAGATCCGGACCGCGGTGAGCGGGCTCCGGTCCCCGGTTCGCGGCTGCTCACACGGTGGTTGTTGGCGCATCAGGTGCAGGTTGCCGCTGGGCCGGCGGCACGGGAGTCGACGTCGGAGCAGCACGCTTGGTGGAAGGTGATGTGCCTGACCGGTGTGGACTACTTCTCCAGTCTGAGTTACCTGCCCGGCATAGCCGCACTGGCCGCAGGCGCCTTGTCCCCGGTAGCCACCTTGTTGATCGTGGTGCTCACCCTGTGCGGGATGCTGCCGATGTATCGACGGGTCGCAGCCGAGAGCCCGTACGGCCAGGGCTCGGTGGCCATGCTCGAGAAGCTGCTTCCATTCTGGCAGGGCAAGCTGTTCGTGCTCTGCCTGCTCGGGTTCGTCGCCACCTCGTGGATCATCACCATCACGTTGTCGGCGGCCGATGCCACCGCGCACTTCGTGGAGAACCCATACGCGCCCACTGTGCTGCGTGACCAGGAGGTGCTGCTGACCATCGGTCTGCTGGCTCTGCTCGGAGGTGTGTTCCTAGCCGGGTTCAGCGAGGCGGTACGCATCGCGATTCCGCTGGTTGCGGCGTTCTTGCTGCTGAACGCTGTGGTCGTGGGTGTCGGCTTGGTCGAGTCTGTCAGTGAGCCCGGCGTGTTGAGCCGGTGGCAGGACTCGCTGACCGCGACCGGGGACCTGGGATCACTGGTGAGCACGACCGTGCTGGCGTTCCCACTTCTCGTGCTGGGACTGTCCGGATTCGAGACCGGAGTCAGCATGATGCCCCTGGTCGAGTCGTCGGGTCGCAACGAGCAGGAACGGATCCGGCATCGCGTGGCCAACACCCGCAAGTTCTTGACTGTGGCTGCCCTGATCATGAGCGTGTACCTGCTCACCACCACGTTCGTCACCACCGTGCTGATCCCGGCCGAGGAGTTCGAGTCCGGCGGTGAGGCCAACGGCCGTGCCTTGGCCTACGTGGCCCACGAGTACCTGGGTGACGGCTTCGGCACGGCGTACGACATCAGCTCGATCTTGATCCTCTGGTTCGCCGGCGCCTCCGCGATGGCCGGCCTCATCAACATCGTGCCCCGCTATCTCCCCGGGTACGGCATGACCCCGGAATGGGGCCGCGCCGTGCGGCCGGTGGTGCTGGTTTACACGGCCATAACGATCATCCTCACCATTGCGTTCGAGGCCGATGTGGACTCACAAGCTGGTGCCTACGCGACTGGGATCCTGGCGATGATGGTGTCCGCCTCGTTCGCGGTGACCGTTGTCTCCCGCCGGGCTCGACGCTCTGGCGCCACATTCGGTTTCGGGCTGGTGACGTTGATCTTCTGTTACGCGTTGACCGCGAACATCATCGAGCAACCCGACGGGCTTCTCATCTCCGCCGGGTTCATCCTGGGCATCATCGTGATCTCGCTCGTGTCGCGCGTCTCCCGCACCACCGAACTGCGTGCCGACTACGTCGAGTTCGACGACGCCGCTGCGGAGTTCATCGAGCAGGCCGCTCGCGGTGGCGAGCTGCACATCATCGCCAACAAGCGCCAGGCCGGCGATGCGGCCGAGTACCGGGACAAGGAACATGAGCAGCGCGCCGTCAACCCCATCCCCGACGAGGTGCCCATCGTCTTCCTCGAGGTCGATGTGGCCGACCCCTCGGACTTCGCCACCGAGCTCATTGTGCACGGCGTCGACGTCGATGGCTACAAGGTGCTCCGCGTCGAGAGCCCCGCGGTACCGAACACACTCGCCGCGATCCTGCTACACCTGCGCGATGTCACCGAGCTGCGCGGACAGTGCTACTTCGCCTGGTCCGAAGGCAACCCGCTCGCACACATCATCAAGTACCTGCTCCTCGGGACCGGCGACACCGCACCTGTCACCCGCGAGGTGCTCCGCGAAGCCGAACCCGACCCCGCCCGCCGACCCGGCATCCACGTCGGCGGCTGACCACCACCTCACTCTGGTTGGTGCCCTGCTTACGCGGGCTGCTGAGCAGCGTCGCGGCGGTGGCGTCGCGGCGGTGACGTCAAGCTCGTCGGCAGTGCGGCGAACCAGGTTGTGCCCTTGAAGCGCTCAGCAGCAGTCATCCTGGCCGCGCCAAGCCTCGATGCCCTCGCGAACCGCGACAGCGGCGATCACAAGTCCTGCCAACGGGTCGGCCCACCACCAGCCGAACAGGGAGTTCAACAACAGCCCGGCCAGCAGGACACCCGACAGGTACGTGCAGAGCAAGGTCTGCGTCGAGTCGGCCACCACCGAGGCCGAACCGAGCGCAAGTCCCGTACGTCGCTTCGCCAGACTGAGCACAGGCATCACGGTCAGCGAAACGACCGCGATGACGACGCCCAGGCCACGGAGCCTGCAGCGACACCGGCACTGATAGCGGCCACCGCCTCCAACGCGTTGAAGCCAACGGTCGCCCAGGCCAGCAGTTGGGCTCGGCGGCGCAGGGCCGTTCGCGTCGGCTCGGTGCCGGGCGTGCTGGTCACCGCCGGGTCACCGGCTGTTCCGGCGTCGCGGCTGCACCAGTCGTCTGATCGGCAGCGAGTACGAGATCGAGGAAGTCACCCAATGGATGAGCGAGCTGTAGTTGAGCCAGCTCGTAGCGGACCTGGTGCCCTTCGTGTCTCGTGACGCCCAGTCCTCAGCCCTCCGCCCGTCGGCAGGAAGAGGATGCGGAACCGGGTGGGGTCGAAGGAACCGGCCGAGGCGACGAGTCAGAGATGTCGAGCGCGTAGTCGCAGGGCGTTGCCGATGACGCTAACCGACGATAGGGCCATCGCGGCGGCCGCGATCATGGGTGAGAGCAGCAGGCCGAAGGCCGGGTACAGGACTCCGGCGGCGACCGGTATGCCGGCAACGTTGTACATGAAGGCGAACACGAGGTTCTGGCGGATGTTGGCCATGGTCGCCCTGGAGAGCTGTCGGGCTCGGACGATGCCGGTGAGGTCGCCCTTG
>JALYQN010000471.1 GCA_030855835.1 Actinomycetota bacterium
CTTGAACAGCAGGTTGTCCCGGGTCACTCCGGCGTTGTTGACCAGGATGCCCGGACCGCCGAGCTCGGTGGCGACCCGCTCGACCGCCGCGCGTACCGAGTCGCCGTCGGTGACATCGCAGCCGATGCCGACCGCGCGTGCGGCGCTCAGCCCGCCGGCGGTCTCGAGCGCCACCTGCTCGTCAAGGTCGAGCACCGCCACCGCGGCACCCTCCCCGGCGAGGCGGCGGGCGGTAGCGGCGCCGATGCCGCGGGCGGCGCCGGTGACCACGGCTACCCGGTCGGCGAACCTGTGCACGCGAGCACCCTATGTGTGCTCAGCGGCGACGGGGCCGCACCTTGAAGATCCGGTCGGTGCCCCCGCCGTTGGCGGTGGTGACGTACAGGTTGTGGTCGGGTCCAAGTACCGGGGTGCGCAGCCGGTACCGGCCGTTGAGCGCCGGCGGGGTCCAGGTGCGGCGCAGCTTGCCCGTGTCAGTGAACTTCAAGATGGTCAGCGATGTGTCCTTCAGCGCGGCGACGGCCAGCGCCCCGCGCCACACCCCCCACTTCTTGCCGCGCAGCCACACCGCACCGGAGGTGGCCAGCGTCGGGCTGCCGGACTTCCAGCGGGCGCCGATCTGCTTGCCCGGCAGCGAGAAGTCGGTCATCGGGACCGACTCGTCGTAGCCGGGTCCGCCCGGGTCCCACCCGTAATTGCCGCCCTTGCGCAGACGATTCACCTCGTCGTCGCGGTCCGGGCCGTGCTCGACCGACCAGACTCCCCCACCCGGCCGCTGAGCCAGACCCTGCACGTTGCGGTGGCCGTAGGTGTAGATCTTGCGGGTGATGGGCCGGTCCCGCCGGATGAAGGGGTTGCCGGGCCACGGCTTGCCGTTGCGGGGCTTCACCCGCAGCACCTTGCCGCCGCCGGACCGGAGGCTCTGAGGGTTGCGCGAGATTGCGGCGTCCCCGGTGCCGATGTATAGGGCACCCTCGGGTCCATAGCGCAGCCGGCAGCCGCCGTGCCGGCCGGAGCTGGCCGGCAGCCCCTTCACCAGCGACCGGACCCTCACCGCGCGCCGGTTGGACTGCCGCAGCCGCCACTTCACCACCCGTACGTCGTGCCCGCTCGCCTGCGGGGAGTCGTTCCCGTGACAGGTGAAGAACGTCCGGGTGCGGTTGAACCTCTTGCCGGCGAGGATCGACATCAGACCGGTCTCGCCAGAGGCCCACATGCCCCGCCGGGCGAACCGGACGGAGCGGTCGGCCCCCCCGGGCTGGCGGTACCGGATCGACAGCCGCTCGCGCTGGGTGTAGAGCATGGCGCCGCCCGGCAGGAACGTGAGGTCCCAGGGGATGTCCAGGCCGCGCTGCACGGTGCGGACCCGCAGCTTGGGCGTCCGTTGGTCGCCCTCGGCGGCCGGCGGTGCGGTCGGGACACTGGCCGGGCGTGCAGCGGACCCCGTCGCGGGTGCGGCGGCCCGGCCGGGAGCGGACGTACTGGCGAGGACGGCGGCGATGGCGACCGCGACGGCAAGGCTGGGCGACAAGCGCATGGAGTCACTGTCGCACCACGGTCCGTCAATCGCCCAAGGCACGCCCCGTTCCACCGATCCGGGGGTTGGGGAGGGACGTAGGGTCGCCAGCATGGGCCTGCCCGCCACCCACCCCACCGGCAACTCGTTGAAGACGCTCGGTGAGCTGCGCGAGTCCGGGCACGAGCACCGCAGCGTCAAGGCCGAGATCCGCACCAACCTGCTGTCCGCCCTGCGGGCCGGTGTCGACCCGTTCCCCGGCATCGTCGGCTTCGACGACACCGTCCGGCCAGAGCTCGAACGGGCCCTGCTCGCCGGTCACGACCTGGTCCTGCTCGGCGAACGCGGACAGGGCAAGACCCGCCTGATGCGTACCATCGCCGGCCTGCTCGATGAGTCAACCCCGGTGGTCGCGGGCTGCGAGATCAACGACCACCCGTACGCGCCGGCGTGCGGGCGTTGCCAGGCCCTGCTGGCCGAGTGTGGCGACTCGACACCGGTGACCTGGCGGCATCGTGACCAGCGCTACGGCGAGAAGCTCGCCACCCCCGACACCTCGGTGGGCGACCTGGTCGGTGACGTCGACCCGGTCAAGGTGGCGCAGGGACGGACCCTGGCCGACCCGGACACCGTGCACTACGGCCTGATGCCGCGGACCAACCGGGGCGTCCTCGGGTTGAACGAGCTGCCCGACCTCGCCGAGCGGATCCAGGTGGCGCTGTTCAACGTACTGGAGGAGCGCGACATCCAGGTACGCGGATACAGCCTCCGGCTGCCGCTGGACCTGCTGGTGGTCGCCTCGGCCAACCCCGAGGACTACACCAACCGGGGCCGGATCATCTCCCCGCTCAAAGACCGCTTCGGGGCGGAGATCCGCACCCATTACCCGCTAGAGGTCGAGGACGAGATGGCGCTGGTCTCCCAGGAGGCTGCGCTGGTCGCCGAGGTGCCCGTGCATGTGGTCGAGGTGGTCGCGCGGTTCGTCCGCGAGCTGCGTGAATCGACGTCGGTCGACCAGCGGTCAGGCGTCTCGGCCCGGCTCGCGGTCGCCGCAGTGGAGGCGGTGGCCGGGTCGGCACTGCGGCGCGGCGCGCTCACCGGCGAGGATCCCGCCTGCGGCCGGATCGGCGACCTGCCCGGTGTGCTGCCGACGCTGCGCGGCAAGGTCGAGCTGGAGATGGGCGAGGGGGGGCGACAGGACGAGGTGTTCGCACACCTGCTGCGGGTCGCGGCCGCGGCCACGTTCCGCGCCCATCTGGCCGGAGTCGACCTGACCGGGTTCACCCAGCGCTTCGCCGAGGGCGGGACGGTCGAGACCGGTCCGCTCACCCCGGCCGGCGAGCTGCTCGACCAGCTCGGAACCGTGCCCGGGCTCGCCCAGGTGCTGAGCCGGCTCGGGGTGGACGAGGACAGCGTGTCGCCGGGACAGGTGGCGGCGGCGGTCGAGCTCGTCCTGGAAGGGCTGTGGCTCACCCGGCGGCTGGCGAAGGACACCGTGGACGGCCGTACGGTCTACGGAGCCTGAGCGTGCCGGGCCCGGGTCGGGAGCGCTTCCGGTACGGGTCGTGGCGTGGCGGCGACGACCCGCTGGCACCCCCGTTCGACGTCCGCGCAGCCGTCGACGACATCGGTCGCGACGTGCTCGAGGGGTCGAGCCTGAGGGAGGCCATGCGGTCGCTGCTGCGCCGCGGGCACGACGGCCGCCAGGGCCTCGACGAGCTGCGGCGCCAGGTCCGAAAGCGTCGCCGGGAGCTCCAGCGGCGCGGTGACCTGGGCGGCACGCTCGACCGGGTGCGTCAGCTGCTCGACCAGGCTCTGGCCGCCGAGCGCGAGGAACTGGCAGGTCGTGACGACGACGCGGCCCGGATGGCCGAGATGCAGCTCGACTCGGTGTTCGAGACCGGCCTCGACGACACCGCAACCGCGGTGAGCGAGCTTCGTGACTACGACTGGGCCAGCGACGAGGCCCTGCAGACGTACCAGCAGATCCGTCGGATGCTGCAGCACGAGGTGCTGGACGCGCAGTTCGCGGGCATTCGCCGGGCGCTGCAGTCCCAGCGGGAGGGCAGCGCTGGCGGGGATCCCGAGTCGATGAGACGGGTCCGGGACATGGTCGCCGACCTCAACCAGCTGCTCGCCGCGCACGCCAGCGGGGACGACACCACCGACCAGTTCGAGCAGTTCATGCAGCGGCACGGGGAGTTCTTTCCCGAACAACCGCGCGACACCGACGACCTGATCGACCTGCTCGCCCGGCGCCAAGCCGCGGCTGAGCGGATGATGCGCTCGCTCAGCCCGGCGCAGCGCGACGAGCTGCAACGGCTGCTGGCCGAGGCGATGGACGACCCCGGCCTGGACAGTCAGCTCGGACAGCTGCGTGACAACCTGCAAGCGTTGCGCCCCGGCATGGGTCAAGGGCCCCGGGTACGGATGGACGGTGCGGAACCGCTGGACTACGGCGACGCCGTGGGTGCCGTCGCCGACCTGGCCGACCTGGAGGCGCTGGAGCGGCAGCTGGCCCAGGAGCACCCGGGCGCCTCTCTGGACGACGTC
>JALYQN010000483.1 GCA_030855835.1 Actinomycetota bacterium
GTTCGGGCTGGCGCTGATCGCTGCCGGCGTCGTCCTGCTGGTGCTGTCGCTGGTCTCGGACATGGTGCTCGCCGCGGTGCTGAGCCTCGCGCTCGGCGGCTGCGCGGGGGTGGCGTGGATCACCGGCTACACGCTGCTCGGCCAGGAGGTGGAAGGGGCGGTTCGGGGCCGCACGTTCGCACTGGTGCAGTCGCTGGTGCGGCTGGTTCTGGCGCTGGTGCTGGCGGCTGGGCCGCTGCTCGCCGGGGTCGTCGGCCCGCGACGGCTGACTATCACCGACGAGGTCGGGCTGACGTACGGCGGGGTGCAGCTCGCGTTCTGCCTGGCAGCGGTGCTCGCCGTCGGTGTGGGCGTGGCATCCTTCCGGTCGATGAACGACCGACCCGGAGTGTCCGTAGCGGCCGAGCTGCGCCAGTCGTTGCGCCCGCCGCCCGACGGGGGCGTCTACACCGCAAACGGCCTGTTCGTCGCGTTCGAGGGGGGCGAGGGGGTAGGCAAGTCCACGCAGGCGCGGCTGCTGGCCGACGCGTTGTCGGTCCGTGCCGACGAGGTGGTGCTCACCCACGAGCCCGGTGACACGGTGGTCGGTCGCTCGGTGCGCGAGATCCTGCTGGACCCGGCGACCGGCGAGCTTGCCCCGCGTACGGAGGCGTTGCTGTACGCGGCCGACAAGGCCGAGCACGTGGCTCGAGTGGTGCGCCCGGCCCTGGAGCGGGGGGCGGTGGTGATCACCGACCGGTATGTGGACTCGACGCTGGCCTACCAGGGCGCCGGTCGCGCGCTCGCGGTCGGCGAGGTCGAGCAGGTGGCGCGCTGGGCGACCGAGCAGCTGCGCCCGCACCTGACGGTCTTCCTCGACCTGCCCGCCACCGACGGGCTTCGCCGGGCCTTGCCGGACGGTGCCCCAGACCGATTGGAGCGAGAGCCGGCCGACTTCCACGAGCGCGTCCGTACACACTTTCGCGCGCTCGCCGCAGCCGACCCGGAGCACTACGAGGTGGTCGACGCCGCCCTCCCGCCAGCCCAGATCCTGGCCCGTGTGCTGGCGCGGGTGGAGGCGCTGCTCGACCTGCCTGTGCGCGACCCGCAGCCGTGAGCGTGTGGCGTGGGTTGGTGGGCCAGGAGCCTCTGGTCGACGTGCTCAGGCCTGCGGTGGCCGCCTCGCACCGGTGGCTGCGGGGGGAGCCCGATGCCGCCATGACCCATTCCTGGTTGCTCACCGGCCCGCCGGGCTCGGGGCGGTCCACCGCGGCGCGGGCGCTCGCGGGTGCGCTGCAGTGCCCGGCCGGGGGATGTGGCGAGTGCGAGGCCTGCCGGCAGGTCCTGGTCGGCTCGCACCCGGATGTCACCGTCGTCGACACCGAGGGCCTGTCGATCTCGGTCGACGACGTACGCGACCTCGTGCTCAAGGCAGCGCTGACACCGACCGGTGGGCGGTGGGCGGTGATCATCGTCGAGGATGCCGACCGGCTGACAGACCAGGCGGCCAACGCGATGCTGAAGAGCCTCGAGGAGCCGGCCGCGCGCACGGTGTGGCTGCTGTGCGCACCGACGAGCGACGACGTGATGCCCACCATCCGGTCGCGCTGCCGGCAGCTGTCGCTGCGCACCCCACCGACGACGGCGGTCACTGCGGCGCTGGAGGCCGAGGGGGTGCAGCCAGGTCTGGCGGCGTTCGCCGCCCGGGCGTCTCAGGGGCACATCGGTCGTGCTCGGGCGCTGGCACGCGACGAGGCCGTACGCACCCGGCGTCGCGACGTGCTGCGGCTCGCGACCCACATGGGTGACCCCGGTGACTGTGTCCGCGCCGCCGAGAACCTGAATGCCGCTGCGCAGGAGGAGTCCGAGGCAGTCGCCGCCGACCTGGAGCAGCGGGAGCTGGCCGAGCACGGCGAGGTCTGGGGCAGCGCGACGCGCGGGGTCAAGCCGCGCGGCGAGCAGGGCGCCCTGTCGGAGCTCAGGAAGCAGCAGCGCTCACGCCGTACCCGACTGTTGCGTGACTCGACCGACCGGGCGCTGCTCGACCTGCTGTCGTACTACCGCGACGTGCTCCGGCTGCAGGCGGCCGGCGCGGCACCGGCGGGAAGGGGTGTTCTGGACGGGGCCCGGCGCGCCGGGGAGCTGATCAGCGAGGAGCTGATCAACGAGGAGCTGATCAACGAGGAGCTGCGCCCCGACCTCGAAGCCGAGGCCGCTCGCTCCGACCCGGCGCGGACGCTGCGCCGGATCCTTGCGCTGATGGCCTGTCGAGAGGCGATCACGCTGAACGTGGCCCCACTGCTGGCGCTCGAGCAGGCGTTCCTGAACCTCGCCCGCACCTGACTCACCCGGCGAGCCTGTGGATCAACCCAACCACCCGCCCGCCTGTCCACCTACCCTTGCTGCTGTGACCATGGTGATGGCGGTGTGGTTCTCCCGATACGGGCGCCTGCACTACCTCGACCCCGGCGGCCTGTCACCGTCGGTGGGCGACAAGGTGCTGGTGCCCACCGACGACGGTCCCGAGGTGGCCGAGTGCGTGTGGGCGCCGCAACACGTCAGCGACGAGATCGACGGCCTGTCGACCTGCGCGGGGCTGGCCGGCGCCGAGGACCTCGTCCGCGACGAGACGAGCCGCGCCTTCCGCGCCCGTGCCCGGGTCACCGCCAGGCGACTGGTGCGAGAGCACGGCCTGCCGATGAAGGTGGTTGGGATCGACTACCTCGACCGGCGGGCCGATGTCGACCGGATGGTGCGGATCTGGTTCAGCGCACCCGGCCGGGTCGACTTCCGCGCGCTGGTGCGAGACCTCGCCAAGTCGCTGCAGGCCCGCATCGACCTGCGCCAGGTGGGTGCCCGCGACGCCGCCAGCCTGGTCGGCGGTGTGGGTAGCTGCGGCCGGGAGCTGTGCTGCAGCACCTTCCTCAAGGAGTTCGAACCGGTTTCGGTGCGGATGGCCCGCGACCAGGGCCTGTCGGCCAACCCCCTGCGCATCTCTGGCGCCTGCGGGCGGCTGATGTGCTGCCTGAAGTACGAGCACCCGCTGTACGCCGAGGCCACCGAGGCAGTGCGTGGCAGCGGCAGCTGTGACAAGTCCGCCACCTGCTCGTCCGGCGCCGCGCGCCGCTCGGCGCACGACTCAGTCCACGACCAGAACGCAACGCCTTGAGGGACCAGGGGCACAGGGCACTGTGAACGTTGCCCGGAGCTCCTTACCGAACCGCGCGCTGTCTGTCGCCCTCGCCGTGCTGGTGGCGGCGTTAGGAGCCTGCTCCGTAGGCTCCAGCGACGACGACGCTGCCGACCCGTCCGTCCAGTCGACGACCACGGCCCCAACGCCTGCAGCGACGCCGACCACCGAGAAGCCTGGGCTCGGAGCGGGTGGGATCGACCGGTTCTACGAACAACAGGTGGAGTGGTCGCCGTGCGAGGCTGGTTTCGAGTGCGCCACCGTGCAGGTGCCCGTCGACTACGCCGACGCCGGTGGCGCCACGCTCGGCCTGGCGGTCAACCGCCGAGACACCGGCGATTCACCCCTCGGAGCGCTGATCGTGAACCCAGGCGGCCCGGGTGCCTCCGGCATCGACTACGCCCCGCAGGCGGCGGGGCAGTTCGGCGAGTCGGTGCTGCAGTCGTACGACATCGTGGGTTTCGATCCGCGCGGCGTTGCCACCAGCGAGCCGGTCGACTGTCTCGACGATACCGGCGTCGACGAGCTGGTGGCCTCTGACCCCGACCCGGACACTGCTGCGGAAGTCGATCGTCTCGAGGACCTGCTGACCGACTTCACCGCCGGTTGCGTCGACGACGCCGGCCAGTTGCTCCCGCATCTGTCGACGACCGATGTCGCCCGCGACCTCGACATCATCCGTGAGGTGGTGGGTGACGACCGGCTGCACTACTACGGCGCCTCGTACGGCACGTTCATCGGGGCGGTCTACGCCGAGCTCTTCCCGGCACGGGTCGGACGGATGGTGCTCGATGGTGCTGTCGACCCGTCGCTCGGTATCGACGAGGTCAACAAGCAGCAGGCGGTGGGTTTCGAGACCGCGCTGCGGGCGTACGTCGCTGCCTGCGTCGAGAAGCCCATCTGCCCGCTCGGCGACGATCTCAAGACTGGTATCGCGGGGATCCAAGGCTTCCTCGACGACCTGGACGCCGAGCCGGTGGCAACCGGTACCGACCGCGAGCTCACCGAGTCGCTCGGGTACTACGGACTCGCCCTGCCGCTGTACGCACCGATGTACTGGTCGCTCCTCGACCAGGCCCTGACGCAGGCATTCGACGGCGACGGCAGCACACTGCTTGCGCTAGCCGACGCCTATCTGCAGCGCACCGAGTCCGGCTACGCCAGCAACAACACCGAAGTCATCTCCGCGGTCAACTGTCTGGATGACCCGTCGGACGCCACGGTCGCCGATATCCGCAAGTCGATCCCCGTGTTCGAGCGAGCCTCCCCCACGTTCGGAGCGATCTTCGCCTGGTCGCCGCTGACGTGTGCGAAGTGGCCGGTCAAGCCGGCCTCCCCGGTTCCAGACATCGACGGCAGGGGGGCGTCCCCGATCGTCGTCGTGGGAACCACCCGCGACCCTGCGACGCCCTACAG
>JALYQN010000021.1 GCA_030855835.1 Actinomycetota bacterium
CAGGTAGGCCTTGAGCTTCGGCTCGGTGCCGGACGGGCGGACGACCACGCGCCCGCGCCCGGTGAGTGTCAACCGCAATCCGTCGGTGGGGGGAAGGCCGGTCGTCTCGACCGACCCGGTCGCGAGGTCGTCCACCCGCTCGACGCTGAGCCCACCCAACGCCGTCGGCGGCGCCGCCCGCAGCCGCGCCATCGCCGCGACCACCAACGACGGGTCGTCGACTCGCACCGACAGCTGGTCGGTGGCGTGCAGCCCGTGCTCACGCGCCAGGTCGTCGAGTCGGTCGGTCAGGCTCGTCCCGTCCGCGCGCAGCCGCGCTGCAAGGTCGCAGACGACCAGCATCGCGCTGATGCCATCCTTGTCCAGCACCTGGTCGGGTGCGACGCAGTAGCCGAGCGCCTCCTCGTAGGCGTATGTCAGCTGGTTGACCTTGGTGAGCCACTTGAACCCGGTGAGGGTCTCGCGCGCAGTCACCTCGGTCCCGGTTGCGCGGTGCGCGGCGACCAGGGCGGCCAGCATCGAGCTGGAGACGATGGTGGTGGCGTACGTCCCCTCGCGGCCAGAACGCAGCAGGGCGTCGGCGAGCAGCACCCCCACCTCGTCACCGTGCAGCAGCCGCCACCGACCAGGCCGCAGCCGGTCTGGCACCATGACGGCGCAACGGTCGGCGTCGGGGTCGTTGGCGATGACCAGGTCTGCGCCGACTTCGACAGCGAGCCCGGCGGCTAGATCCATGACCCCCGGTTCCTCGGGGTTGGGGAACGGGACCGTCGGGAAGTCGGGGTCCGGTACGGCCTGCTCGGCCACGACATGCCGGTCGCCGAACCCAGCCCGCTCCAGGACGTCCTCGACGAGCGCGGCACCGACGCCGTGCAGCGAGGTGTGCACCAGCCTCAGCTCGCGAGGGCCGGGCTCAACGGTGCCGAGCACGGAGTCGACGTACGCCGCGCGTACCTCGTCCCCGAGGCGGACGTACCCGGCGTCGCGCGGCAGGTCGCTCAGGTCCCCCGCTGACGCCGCGTCGATGGCGGCGGCGATCTCCGCGTCGACCGGCGGCACGATCTGGCTGCCGTCGCCGAGGTAGACCTTGTACCCGTTGTCCTGCGGCGGGTTGTGCGAGGCGGTCACCATCACCCCCGCGGCGCAGTCCAGGGTACGGATGGCGTACGCCAGCACGGGGGTCGGAAGCGGCTCGGGCAGCAGCAGGGCCTCCCCGCCAGCGCCCTGGACGATTTCGCAGGTGTCGCGAGCGAGCACGTCGGAGTTGTGCCGGGCGTCGTAGCCGACGACGACCCGGGGGGCGGGGGTGCCTCTCGGGTCGACCGCCAGCAGGTACGCGATCAGGCCGGCGGCGGCCTGGCACACGACCACTCGGTTCATCCGGTTCGGTCCGGCGCCCAGCGCACCGCGCAGGCCAGCGGTGCCGAACTGGAGCCGGCCGGCGAACCGGTCGGCGAGGTCGGTGCGGGCCGAGGTGTCGCCGCGCTCGGCTGCGCCGATGACGGCTGCCAGCTCGGTACGGGTGTCCGGATCCGGGTCGGCTGCGAGCCACCGGTGCGCGAGGGCGAGAAGATCGCCGGTCACGTCGGGTTTCCGGGGGTGGGGTCGAAGGCTGGTCGTTCCAGGGCGCTCCCCGCCATCGGGCCACCGACGACGGCCGCCTCGGCATCGTCGTCGGGACGCGCAGCGACCTGGTCGGAGAAGTCCTCCGCGTCGTCGGCGGGGAGGTAGCCGATCGCCCGCCCGGGTCCGAGGTCCCACCAGCCACGGGTGTTGGCCGAGATCCCGTACAGCACCGTGTGCCCGGCGGCCGGCGTCGTGAGGCACGCCTCGACCATCCGCACGCAGTCGGCCGGTGACAGCCAGGTGGACAGCGCGCGCCGGGTGTCCGGTCGGTCCAGGAAGCTGCCGATCCGCAGCGCGAACGTGCTCAACCCGTAGCGGTCGGCGTAGAGTTGTAGCAGCGCCTCCGCGGCCACCTTGGCAACGCCATAGAACGTGTCCGGTCGCGGCTGCGCGTCGTTGCCGAGCAGGCCCACGCGTCGGGTGCGCCCGACGGCATGGTTCGAGCTGGCGTAGATGATGCGGCTCGTGCCGTGGCTGAGCATCGCGTCGAGCCGGCGCGCTGTTGTGTACACGTGGGACTCGAGGCTGCTGGCCAGGCCGGCCTCGGACGGGTTGCCCGCCAGGTGCACGACGGCATCGACACCGACGACCGCGCCGGCGGCGGCTGCCGGGTCAAGGCAGTCACCGACCTGCCACTGCTCGACGACGCGTGTCAGGGCGTCCGGTGCACCGGCGCGGTCGAGTGCGCGCACCCGGTGACCGTGCTTGGCGAGGCCGACGCAGACGGTACGGCCGATCGAGCCTGCCGCACCGGTCACCAAGACGTGCATGCCCCCGACTCTGGCGCACGGTCCCGTCCCGGCCGCAGCGGGGCCAGCCGGGTCGAGCCCGGCGTCACGCCCGCTCGTCGACCGCGTCGGCCAGTGCGACGACGGCATCGAGCAGCGTGTCACCGTCGAGCAGAGCTGCGTCGTTGTGGTCTGCGTCGGCGATCCCGACGAGCCGCTGCAGCACGGGCGCCTGCTCAGCCACCGCCCTGCTCTGGTCCGGTGGCACGATCGAGTCCTGGTCGCCGTACAGCACGGTGACCGGGACCCGCACCTGCGCGATCTGCTCGGCAACCGGGTAGCGGTCGCGCAGCAATGTCGCGACCGGCAGGAACGGGTAGTGCGTCTGTCCGACCGAGGCGAGGTCGACGAACGGCGAGCGCAGCAGCATCCCGGCTGGGGGGTGCTCCGTGGCGAGCTCGGTGACCACGGCGGCGCCGAGGCTCTCGCCGTAGTACAGGACGCGGTTCGGTGGGAAGCCGGCCCGGTCGAGCAGGAACTCACGGGCCGCACGCACGTCGCGGGCGAGCCCGTCCTCGGTGGGACGGCCCGGATTGCCGCCGAACCCGCGGTAGTCGAACAGCAGTACTGACAGCCCGCGCTCGGACAGGGCGTGCGCCAGCGGTGCACGAGCCAACCGGTTGCCGGCGTTCCCGTTCGCCACCAGGACGGCGACGTCGCGGACGGGTTCCCTTGCCGGCACCCACCACCCGCTGAGGCGCAGGCCGTCGCTGGTCTGCAGCACCACATCGCGCGCACCGGGTATCGCCTTGGCCGCGGTGGGACCGGGTGCCGGAGCGGGCAGGTAGATGAGTTGCCGCTGGAAGGTCCAGACCAGCCCCAGCAGCACCAGCGCCACGGCCGCGCCAACCAGGACCACCACGCGGACCACCCGTGCAGTGTGCCCTGGGGAGCGTCGCGGGTGTCGGTCAGACCTGCGGCTGGGCAATGTTGACCATCCACGCGATGCCGAACTGATCGACACACATGCCGAACTCGTCGCCCCACATCTGCTTTTCGAGGGGCAGGGTCACCGTGCCGCCCTCGGACAACTTCTGCCAGTAGCCGCGCAGATCTTCCGCGTCGTCACCGCTGAGGCTCACGGCGATGTTGTCGCCACGGTTGAGCTCCATTCCTGGAGGGGTGTCGGCCCCCATGATGGTAAATCCACGGTCGGTCTCCAGC
>JALYQN010000030.1 GCA_030855835.1 Actinomycetota bacterium
GTCCATGACCGCGATGGACATCGCCACCCCCGTCTCGGCGGCCGTGGCGCAGGCCTTGGCGCACAGGTCGAGGGCCTCGTCGAGGGTGAGCATGCGCTCATCCTGTCCGGGCCGCGCCGTCGCGGCCACCCCGACGATGAGACAGAGCCCTCGCCGGAGCACCGGCAACGTCTCACCGGCGGTCGCTGGCGGGTCACCAGCTCGCGTGCAACGGACGACCCTCGTCGTAGCCGGCGGCGCTCTGCACACCGATGACCGCCCGGTCGTGCAGCTCGGTCAAGGTGCGCGCCCCGGCGTACGTCGCCGCCGAGCGGATGCCGGCGCTGAGTGTGTCCAGCAGGTCCTCGACTCCGGGACGGCTCGGGTCCAGGTACATCCGCGACGACGAGATGCCCTCCTCGAACAATGCGGCGCGGGCCCGCTCGAAGCCGGTCGCGTCGCGGGTGCGACTGCTCACGGCCCGGGCCGACGCCATCCCGAAGGACTCCTTGTACGGCCGCCCGTCGGCTGCGAGCGCGAGATCGCCGGGACTCTCGTACGTGCCCGCGAACCACGACCCGATCATTGCGCTGGAGGCGCCGGCGGCCAGCGCCAGCGCGACGTCGCGCGGGTGGCGGACACCCCCGTCGGCCCACACGTGAGCCCCGTCCGCACGAGCGGCGGCGGCGCACTCGTGCACCGCCGAGAACTGCGGCCTACCCACGCCGGTGAGCATCCGGGTGGTGCACATCGCGCCGGGACCGACTCCGACCTTGACCACGTCGGCTCCGGCGGCGACCAGTTCCCGGGTGCCGGCCGCGGTCACCACGTTGCCGGCCACCACGGGGACCCGCCGCCCGGTGCCGCTGGCGTGGGCATCCCGCGCCGTGGTCGCGGCGACCAGCGCCTCCAGCATGCGGTCCTGGTGGCCGTGCGCGGTGTCGAGCACCAGCACGTCCACCCCGAGGGCGAGTAGCTGCTTGACCTTCGCCGCTACGTCGCCGCTGATGCCGACCGCGGCGGCCACCATGAGTCGGCCATCGGGGTCGAGTGCCGGCGTGTAGACGGTCGACCGCAGCGCTCCCATGCGGGTGAGGACGCCGACGAGCCGGTCGCCGGCCACGATCGGGGCGAGGGCGAGGTGTCGGGCGGTGAGCGTGTCGAAGGCAGCGCGCGGCTCGACGCCCTCCGGCAGCGTGAGCGGGTCTGGCGTCATGACCTCGTGCACCTGGGCGTAGCGGTCGGCGCCCATGCCGTCGTGCTCGGTCATGACTCCGACCGGAATGCCGGCGTCGACGGCGATGACCGCCCCGTGGGCTCGCTTGGCGATGAGGCTCAACGCCTCGCCGACGGTGCTGGTCGGGTACACGGTGATGGCGGTGTCGACAACAGGGTGCGCGGCCTTCACGGCGTCGACGGCGCGGCCGACGACGTCCAGCGGGATGTCCTGCGGCAACACCGCCATCGCGCCCCTGCGGGCCATCGTCTCGGCCATCCTGCGACCGGACACCGCGGTCATGTTGGCGGCCACGACCGGCAACGTGGTCCCCACCCCGTCGACGGTGCGCAGGTCCACGTCGAAGCGCGAGGTCACCGACGAGCGGGCGGGAACCATGAACACGTCGCTGTAGGTCAGGTCCCGGTCTGGGACGTCGCCATAGAGGAACCGCACGCCAGGCCACGCTACCCCCCGGGTTGCCGCCACTGGTTCGCTCGCTCGCCGGCCTGTGCGCGCTCGGCCGTCTCCTGGACCCGGCGCTCGCGGGTCGCGGGTCGCTTCGCCTGGACGATCCACTCCAGGATCCCGCGGCGCACCGATCGCGGGAACGCGTCGAACTCCTCGGCTGTCGGCGGGCGCGCCTCGAGTGCCGCGGCCAGGTCGTCCGGAACAACGAGATCCTCGACTGCGTCCAGCATCGTCCACGTTCCGTCGGCCACGGCTCGGGCCACCGCCGCCTTTCCCGCGGCCAGCATCAGGCCGGCTGCCTCGAGGCGTTCGACGCGCAGCTTGTTCGGTCGAGACCAGCCGCTGCCCGGCTTGCGGGGGCTGAAGCGAAGCATGGTGCGCTCGTCGTCGAGCTTGCGGGCGATGCTGTCGACCCAGCCGACGCACAGCGCCTCCTCGACCAGGTCGTCGTAGGAGGGAGCGGGCTTTCCGGTCGGCTTGCGCCAGGTCACCGCCCATACCCCGGTGGGAGCGGCTGCACCGGGGCCGGCGTCGTGGTGGGAGACCAGCCAGTCCCGCCAGGCGGCTCGCGTCTCGACGTGCACCTGCGGGTCCCCCGACGCGGGCCGCTTCCCGGACATGGGCTTCTCCTACGTCATGCGGCGGCCGCGAGTTCGGTCGCGGACGCTGTCTGGCCGGTGGTCAAACCCGGAGGCGGCACCGACGATACGAGCCTGGCTCCGGGTGCTCAGGATCCGACCACCGCAACAGCAGCGGCATCACCCGGACACTGTCGACCGGCCCGGCCCGTTGCACGCTGGTCAGCGGTCTAGGCGCAGCGCGCGCAGGCAGTGCGTGACGTAGGGCATCTGCAGGCCGAGCGCGTCGCCGCGCTCCTCGTCGTACAGCGTGCCGACCCGCCCCAGCAGCCGCTCTCGCTCGGCGTCGCCGAGCACCGTGACGTACGAGCGCGACCGGACCAGGTCGATGAGACCGGCGCGGTCGACCGGCTGGTAGAGCCGGAACCGCTGCCACTCCACCGGCCCGAACCGCCCGGACAGCCCGAGGGTGCCGCTCGGGTCGGGCAGCTCGGACTGGTGGCCGATCACCGTCGACAGGCGCCGCACCCACGGCACCGACTCGTCGCGAACGTTCCAGGTCATCGCCAGCACACCGCCCGGTCGCAGCACCCGGGCCAGCTCGGGCACGGCGAGGTCTTCGTCGAACCAGTGGTAGGCCGCGGCGACCGTCACCGCGTCGACCGCGTCGGCGCGCAGTGGCAGCTGCTCGGCGGCACCGGCGACAGCCGCGACCCGGTCGCTGTTGGCGCGACGCCGAAGATGGGTGAGCATCGAGATCGACGGGTCGATGGCCAGCACCACGTGTCCGGCCGTCAGCAGCGGTCGGGTCAGGGCACCGGTGCCGGCGCCCAGGTCCAGCACGCGGCGCGGCGGCTCCCCGAGCATCCAGTGCACGGCGGCGTCGGGGTACGTGGGACGGACTCGGTCGTAGACGTCCGCGACGGAGCCGAAGGAGCGGGCATGCTCGACCCGCCGCCGCTCGTCCATCGTCCGCGAGGCTAGCCGACCCCCGACCCGACCGGGCGCGGACCGATGATGGGACATACCGCTGTGCCGAGGATGGAGAAGTCCCATCGTTGCCTCCTGGGGAGGTCGTAGCCTCGCTGACGTGACCGCGAGCCCTCGTCCGCGCGGCGACCCGACGGCCGACCCGCTGGCAAGGCTGGCGGTGCGCGAAGGGGTTGCCTCTGCGATGGCGGCGGCCCGCGACGCCGTGGACGTGCTGCTGCGCGACCGGGGGTTGCGCCGCAGCGACCCGGGCGACACCGTCGAGTCGCTGCTGTGCGGTGCCGCGGCGAGCGCGACGCTCGAGGGCAGCCGTTGCGGCCTCGAAGATCTGCGCACCGGACGCACCGACGCCGAGGCGGAAGCGGCGTTGCGGGTGTCGTCGGAGCTCATGGGCCTGGTGCCGGTGTGGCAGCGCAGCCCGGTGCAGGCACTGGCAAGGTTGCACAGCCTGGCTGCCGACCCCCGCGACCCCGCCCGCGGACGCCCCACGGCGGCGGCCGGTGCCGATCGGCTCCAGACGCTTGGCACGCTGGTGTTGCGCGGCACGTCGGCACCGGCGATGGTGCTCGCCGCCGTGGTGCATGCAGAGGTTGCGAGCGCACATGCCTTCAGCGGCCGGGACGGTCTGGTGGCCCGCGCCGCCGAGCGGCTGGTGCTCGTCGACGCGGGGGTGGACCCCGCCTCGCTGACGGTGCCTGAGGCAGGGCACGCGCGCTCCCCCGGCGCCTACCGGACCGCACTGGCCGGCTACGGCGACGGCGGGACGTGCACACAGG
>JALYQN010000381.1 GCA_030855835.1 Actinomycetota bacterium
TCCGCCGTCAGGCCCGGATGCACCACGTCGTCGCGGAACACGTTGGTCACCGGAAGCGGGTGAGAGGTCGGTGGGACGTCGGCGCCGGCGACCTCGCCGACTCGTGCGACGGACTCGACGATCACCCGCAGCTGCGGTGCCAGGTGGTCCAGCTCGGCGTCGGTGAGATCGATGCGGGCGAGTCGGGCCAGATGTGCGACGTCGTCGCGGGACAGCACGCGGCGGTCCGGCTCAGGGCTGGGTCGGGACACGGTGCTCGAGTCTAGGAGGTCAACTCGCCCGACTGTGAGCACGCTCCCACCGGGGTCCCGCCGGCGAGCGACCCGAGGCAAACATGCCCGCAACCGCAGACCCGACAGTTCTGTCTGACGGATGCGGAAGCAGCCGTCGCAACGCACCGCCTCGTCGTCGTACGGCCGCGTGACCGGCTGCCGGGCGGCGATTCCTCTCCCCACTTGCACTGCCACTGCTGAGCCGAGGACTCAGTCACCCGCCGGCTTGCCCGGCGTTCGCAGCGCCGCACGAATCCTCCGACGGACTGGTCGCCCTGGCAGCCACCAGGTCGGAAGATGCTTCCGCAAGCGTTCCGCGGGGCGCGTTGTGCGCTCGCACCAGCTGACGGACATCACCGGCCACGCAGCCCCTACCAGATGCGGACACGTTCGTCCTCGGGCAGCCACATCCCGTCCCCCTCTGCTACGCCGAATGCCTGGTGGAACTCCTCCAGGTTGCGTACCACGTTGGCGCGGAACTCGGCCGGGCTGTGCGGATCGACTGCCAGGCGCCGCACTTCCTCCTCGGAGCGGGTGGCTTGGCGCCACACCTGCCCCCACCCGAGGAATACCCGCTGCTGGCCGGGGAATCCGTCGATCTCCGGAGCGTCCGCGCCCTCGAGGCTCATCAGGTACGCCTTGTACGCGATGGTGATGCCGCCAAGGTCACCGATGTTCTCGCCAACGGTGAGTGCGCCGTTGACGTGGTGGCCTTCCAGGCCCGCTGGCTCGAAGGCGTCGTACTGCTTGATCAGCGCCTTGGCGCGCTTGTCGAAGCGGGACCGGTCCTGGTCGGTCCACCAGTCCACGAGCCGGCCGGCGCCGTCGTAGCGGCTGCCCTGGTCGTCGAAGCCGTGTCCGATCTCGTGCCCGATGACCGCGCCGATGCCGCCGAAGTTGACCGCGTCGTCGGCCTCGGGGTCGAAGAACGGCCAGCGCAGGATCGACGCCGGGAAGACGATCTCGTTCATGCCTGGGTTGTAGTAGGCGTTGACCGTCTGCGGAGTCATGTGCCATTCGTCCCGGTCGATCGGCTGGCCGAGTTTCGCGAGGTTGCGGTCGGTCTCGAACGCGGCGGCGCGGCGAGCGCTGCCGAGCAGGTCATCGCGTTCGATCACGATCGACGAGTAGTCGCGCCACGTCTCGGGATAGCCGACCTTCGGGGTGAACGCCTCCAGCTTGGTCAGCGCCTTCTCGCGGGTCTCGGCCGACATCCATTCCAGCTGCTCGATGTCCTCGCGGTAGGCACGGACCAGCCAGCCGACCAACCGCTGCATCCGCTCCTTGTGCTCGGCGGGGAAGTGCGCCTCGACGTACAGCTTGCCCACCGCCTCGCCGAGCGCGGCCTCGACGACGTCCACGCCCCGCTTCCACCGCTCACGCAGCTGCGGGATGCCGGACAGGCGGGTGCCGTAGAAGGCAAAGCTCGCGTCGACGAACCGCCCCGGCAGGTAGGTCGCGCACGAGCGCACGTGGTGGAAGACCAGCCATACCCGCCAGTCGGCCAGCGGCCGCTCCTGCAGCAGCCTGCCCGCCGCCTCGAGCGCTTCCGGCTGCCGCACCACCACCTCGTCGAAGGCGCCCTCGGGGGCGTGCATGCCCTCGAGCCACTCGTCCCAATGCAGCCCGGGCGCGAGGCTGGTCAGCTGCCCGCGGGTGTGCTTGTTGTAGGTCTTCAGCGCATCGCGACTGTCGACGTTGGTCCAGTGCGCTGCGGCGAGCGCCGTCTCAAGCTCCAGGATCCGCTTCGCCGCGCCGGTCGGGTCCGGCTCGCCCACGAGCCCGAGCACAGTGGCGACGTGCTTGACGTACTCCTCCCGGATGCCGGCGTAGGTGTCTTCGCGGTAGTACGCCTCGTCGGGGAGACCGAGGCCGCCCTGCCCCATCTTGACGATGTAGCGCTCGGGGTCGTCGCCGTCGTTGTCGACGTACCAGCGGACCACCCCGGGCGTGCCGTGCCGCTGCAGGCGGCCGAGCAGGAAGGCGAGGTGCGCGGTCGAGCGCACCCCCCTGATGTCGGCCAGGTCCGTCTCGATCGGGTCGATGCCTTGTCGCTCGACCTGGTCGGCGTCCATGAATGCCGCGAACAGGTCCCCGACCATGCGCTCGCCGGTGCCGACCGAGGCCTCGGTCGCCGCGGCCCGCTCACACAGCTCGCGTACGTCGATCTCTGCTTGGTCGCGCAGCTGGTGGAATGCCCCGTGCACGGCCCGGTCGGAGGGGATCTCGGTGCGCTCGAGCCACCGCGCGTTGACGTGCCGGAACAGGTCGTCCTTCGGGCTGATCTCCTCGGACAGCTCGTCCACCTCGATGCCACTAGCGGCGTGATCGGCCATGCATACGTCCCTTCCTCGCGTCCCCGCGACAGCCTAGGTGACGAGCCCGAGGTGACGAGCAACGTCATCCGGCGGCACGGGCGGACCGACACCTGACGGTGAGCACCTTGCTCGCAGCCAGCAACAAGTTCTCACTCCGCAACGACAGCGTCAGTGAGCTCGGCACCAGCACGCACTCGCAGCGCTCGGCAAGTCCGGCGCATTCTGCTCCACCCAACGAGCCGCGAGCTGATCGCCGACCTCGCGGCCGCCGCCCACCGCGCCGCATCAGCTCTCGGCGGTCGCGCGGGCGGCATCGGGGCCACCGTCGAGCAGGGCACGGAAGCCGGCCTCGTCGAGCACCGGGACACCGAGCTGGATGGCCCGGTCGTACTTCGACCCGGGCGAGTCGCCGACCGCGACGAAGTCGGTCTTCTTCGACACCGAGCTGGTGGCCTTGCCACCGCGGGCAGTGATGGCCTCCTTGGACTCGTCCCGGCTGAAACCCGCCATCGACCCGGTCACCACGATCGACAGACCCTCCAGCGTGCGCGGGACCGAGTCATCGACCTCGTCGGCCATCCGCACCCCGCCGCGTCGCCACTTGCCGACCACCTCACGGTGCCAGTCGACCTCGAACCAGGCGCGGACGGCTGCGGCGATGGTGGGTCCCACGCCTTCGACCGCCGACAGCTCCTCGGCCGAGGCCTGCTCGATCGCGTCCATCGTGACCAGCGACCGGGCTAGCGCCTGTGCTGCGGTCGGGCCGACGTGGCGGATGGACAGTGCCACCAGCACCCGCCACAACGGCTGGTTCTTGCGTTCGGTGAGCTTGGCGAGCAGGCGCTCACCGTTGGCCGACAGCGTGCCGTCCTTACGGGTGAACAGGGGGACCTCGAGCAACGTGGCCTCATCAAGGGTGAACAGGTCGCCCTCTTCGCGCACCACGCCGGCGTCCAGCAGCCCGGCAGCTGCTTCGTAACCGAGCACCTCGACGTCGAAGGCGCCGCGCCCGGCGACGTGGAACAGCCGCTCGCGCAGCTGCGCCGGGCACGACCGGGTGTTGGGGCAGCGGATGTCGGCGTCGCCCTCCTTGGTGGGCGCCAGCCGGGTGTCGCACGACGGGCACCGGGTCGGCATCGCGAACGCCCTCTCGGAGCCGTCGCGCAGTGCCGCCACCGGCCCGACGATCTCCGGGATCACGTCACCGGCCTTACGCAGCACGACGGTGTCACCGATCAGCACGCCCTTACGCTTGACCTCCGAGGCGTTGTGCAGCGTGGCCATCTCGACTGTCGACCCCGACACGAGCACCGGCTCCATCACGCCGTACGGGGTCACCCGGCCGGTGCGACCGACGTTGACCCGGATGTCGAGCAGGGTGGTGTTCACCTCCTCGGGCGGGTACTTGTACGCGACCGCCCAGCGGGGGGCCCGGGAGGTGGAGCCGAGCCGTCGCTGCAGGTCGTACTGGTCGACCTTGACCACGATGCCGTCGATCTCGTGCTCGACGTCGTGCCGGTGCTCGCCGTAGTAATCCACATGCGCCAGCACCTCCTCGAGCTCGGTGAACACCCGCACCCGGTCGCTGACCGGCAGGCCCCAGGCCGCCAGGGCGGCGTACGCCTCCGACTGACGGGTCGGCTCGAATCCGACCCGAGCGCCAATGCCGTGGCAGACCATCCGCAGCGGCCGGGACGCGGTGATGCGGGAGTCCTTCTGCCGCAACGAGCCGGCGGCCGAGTTGCGGGGATTGGCGAACGGGGCCTTCCCGGCTTCGACCAGGTGTGCGTTCAGGTCGGCGAAGCCCTCGATGGGGAAGAACACCTCGCCCCGCACCTCGACCAGCGACGGGGCGGGGAACTCTTCGGTCCCGCTGAGCCGGTGCGGCACGCCACCGATCGCGCGGACGTTGGACGTGACGTCCTCACCGACCCGCCCGTCACCTCGGGTGGCGCCGCGGGTCAGCCGACCGTCCTCGTAGAGCAGGTTGATCGCAACCCCGTCGACCTTGAGCTCGCAGCAGAACTCCGCCCCGGTGCCGCCCTCACGCTCCACCCGCTTCAGCCACGACTCCATCTCGGCCCTGGTGAACGCGTTGTCAAGGCTGAGCATCCGCTCCCGGTGCTCGACCGGGGTGAACAGCGTCGACACCGGCGCGCCGACCTGCTGGCTCGGCGAGTCGGGGGTGCGCAGGCCGGGATGGATGTCCTCCACCGCCTGCAGCTCGCGCATGGTCGCGTCGTAGTCGGCATCGGACAGGGTCGGGTCGTCGAGCACGTGGTAGCGCCAGCGAGCGTCGTCGAGCTTCTCCGCGAGAGCGCGATGGCGCTCGCGCGCCTCGCTCGGCGCGGGCTGGTCCGTGGTCACAGCGACATCTTC
>JALYQN010000032.1 GCA_030855835.1 Actinomycetota bacterium
GCGCACGCACGCGGCCGCCGAGCTGCTGCTCGACCGGCACGGCGTTGTCACCCGGGGGGCGGTGGTGAGCGAGCGCATCCCCGGCGGCTTCGCCGGCGTCTACAAGGTGCTGTCGGCCTTCGAGGAGTCCGGCCGCTGCCGCCGTGGCTACTTCGTCGGCACTTTGGGCGCCGCCCAGTTCGCCACCGCGGGGGCGGTTGACCGGCTCCGCGGCGAGACCGAGCCGCGCCGTACGGACGCGCTGACCCTCGCGGCCACCGACCCCGCGAACCCGTATGGCGCCGCCCTGGGCTGGCCCGAGCGCACCCAGGTCGAGGATGTGTCCTCGGGTCACCGCCCGGGCCGAAAAGCGGGCGCCCTGGTGGTGCTGGTCGGTGGCGCTCTGGTCCTCTACGTCGAGCGCGGCGGCCGTACGTTGCTCACCTTCACCGACGACGAGGACCTGCTCACCCCGGCGGTGGATGCCCTCGCCCTGTCGGTGCGCGACGGCGTGCTCGGCCGGCTGACCGTCGAACGTGCCGACGGCGCGCGGGTGCACGGCACCCCGCTGGGTCTGGCCCTGGAGCACGCCGGTTTCGCCGCCACCCCCCGCGGCCTGCGACTGCGCGCCTGAGGCGCGACCGCTGTCTCCAAGGTGGCGCGCCCTCGACGGCAGCGGTTTTGCCGCCGCCTCGGTGTACGAGACTGCCGATACCGAGCCTGTGCACCGGCTACGACGGCGCTGCTGGCCCTTGCTCATAGTTGCCTCCTGGGCTCATCTGGCCGGGGATGTCCTGCACGTGCGGCCAACAGCAGGGATCCGATGACACAGTGGCCGGATGCGCGTAGTGCTGCACGGGGTACGGGGCTCGACTCCGGCCCTGGGCCCGAATTTTCTCCGAGTAGGCGGGAACACCTCTTGTGTCGCGATCACGCCGGACGGGTTCGACTCCCCGTCTCTGATCCTCGACGCGGGCACCGGGCTGTCCACCGTCGCACCGACCCCGGCCGGGGGGCCGTTTCGTGGCGAAATCTTGCTGACGCATCTGCACTGGGACCACGTGCAGGGCTTGCCGTTCTTCCGGGCTGGTGACCGGGACGACGCACGGGTCCGGCTGCAGCTACCCGCCCAGCACGGGGCCTCGGCCGACGATGCCTCGTCAGCGGCAGCCTTGCTGGCCAGGTCGATGTCGCCGCCGCATTTCCCGATCCGCCCGGACGAGCTGCGGGGCAACTGGTCGTTCCAGGCGCTCGACGCCGGGATTTCTTCGGCCGGCGGCTGCAAAGTCACGGCAGTGGAGGTGCCGCACAAAGGTGGGCGTACCTACGGGTTCCGGATCGAGGCGGACGGCTCGAGCCTCGCGTACATCCCCGACCACCAGCCCAGCCGTGACCTCGCCGCAGGGCTGCGGCTCGCGGACGGGGTCGACGTGCTCTGCCACGGCGCGATGTTCACCGAGTCCGAACGTGCCCAGGCTGACCTGTACGGGCACGGCACGGTCGACGACGCCCGCCGCGTCGCCGACGAAGCGGGTGTCGGTCGGCTGGTTCTGATCCACCACGCACCAAGCCGTACGGACGACGCGGTCGAGCTGCTGGCACGCGTGGCGACCGGATCCGGTCGTACGGAGTGCGTGGTGGGACGCGAGGGAGACGTGGTTCTGGGTGCTGGCCCAGGTGCGCCTTCGGGAGGTTCAAGGCCTGCATGACCCGGTGGCCGGCCGGTCTGCGGTGGCGCCGAGAACCCACCCGGCAGTGCTTCTGCGGGGACTGTGGAACCCGGCGACGTCAGCTCGAGGCCATGGCACGGCGGCGGCGGCGCAGACCGAGCATGTAGGGAAGTCCCGCGCTCGCGACGTCCAGCGTCTTGCCGATGCGGCCTCTCAGCGGAGGGTCCGCGGGCGGCGGGAGCGTGGCCGTCACGGGCGCGACATCGACGAAGTACGACCGAGTCGGCCCGATGCCCTCGATCTCCTGAGTGATCTCACGCGCGGGTGCGAGCAGCGGGGCGCGTCGCTCACGGTAGAGCTCCTCGGACATCAGAACGTACTCCGGGACCTCGACCGAGTTCTTGAGCAGCCGATGGACGAGGATGACGTCGATCCCGACGAGCTTGCGCCGGTTCCTGATGGTCTGGGTCGCCACCTCGCCGACGTGTGCCACGAACTTGAGCTTCAGGTTCCCCGCCTGAGTGCATCCGTCACACGGACACAGGTTCTTCGCGACGTAGTGCCGCTCCTGATGAAACGCCTGGTGCATCGACATGGCGGCCTGGAAAGTCCGTTCCACCGAGGCATCACCGTTTGATCCGTCGACCTGTCGAGCGAGAAAGGCTGCGTCACCTTCGATCTCGATCAAGTCGAAGTCAGGCACGGCATCGATCACCTTCTCCAGCAGCCTCGACGTGTTGACCTCAGCATGCGCGAGGCTCATCCGATGCGTTCGCATGTAGTCGGTGTAACCGCCCATGTCCGCGATGAGGAGCAGCGACCGCTCAGACGTCATGTCGCGGACCCTACCGCCGTTGGCGGACCCCTACAACGACCCTCGATCGTCGGGCTTTACTGGAAGCGAATCGGAGCTCTCGCCGGCCGCATAACCGGGACCCTGCTCGACATAGTCCCTCGGCGTGAAGCGGTCGAGCATGGTGTCAACCACCGTTCCCGCCTCGCTCGCGCTCGGTGTGTAGCCGAGCACCACCGGGAGGAAGTGGTCGGACCCCAACGCGTGAAGCCTTAGCTCGCTGCGGGCACGCACAGTGGCCGTCCGACGGATGCGCCGCAGCAGCGCTATCTCGCCGAACCCCTCCCCGGCACCCAGCCTGGCGACGAGCCGACCGTCACCGATGACCTCGGCCTCTCCAGACTCGATCACGAAGTAGCGGTCACCCATGTCGCCTTGGCTGAGCACCGTGTGCCCAGCGGGTACGACGACTGGTTCCAGGCCGCGCGCCAGCCTCTCGATGGCGGGCAGAGGCAAGGCATTCAGCATGGTCACTCCTTGCAGCAACGCGATCTCGCGGTCGCGCACATCCATGGACCGGTCTATCCGCCGCAGCCGGCGCCAGGAAGCCACGGCGGCGACCGGACACAGCAGGCCAGCGACCACGAGCGCGCCGCGTACGCCGTACAGCTCGATAGCCAGCGCGGCGCTGATCGCTCCCAGACCGGTGGACAAGGCGACCAGGCTCTCCAAGACTCCGAACACGCGCGCGAGGACCTCGTCCGGAGCGATCCTCGCCAGGAGCGTGAAACCTCCGAGGTCGATCAGCGAGTTGCCTATGCCAACGAAGGCCAGGAGACCGAGAGCCACGACCTGCTGGGGAAAGGCGCTCATCAGCAGGAGCGGCAGCCCCCACAGGGACACCCCGACGGCGAAGTACGCGCCCAGTCGTCGAGTGTTGACCACCATCGACGCACCGAGCGCCCCGAGGACGGCACCCACCCCGATAGCCGCATTCAGGGTGCCCACTCCCGGCTCGCCGGTCTCCAACAGGTCGATGGCAACGACGACGGTCAGCACGGTCAGTGCGCCGCGGGTGAGCGTCTGCGCAACGGCCAGGGCCATGATGAGGGCAAGGTCGCCGTTGCGAGTGACGGCGCGGATCCCCTCTGCCGCAGACCTCAGCAAGTCAGTCTCGGTCGGAGCGGATGGACGCGGAGGCGCGTCGTAGCGCAGCCCTACCAGCAGCGCGGCAGCCCACAGCGAGGCGCCCCCTGCGACAGCGAAGACGACCGTCACACCCGCCACTTGGAGCAGCAACGCCGCCAGTAGCGGGCCAACCAGCGTGGCCGCCGCGTCCAACATCCCACGGACCACGTTGGCCCCGGCGAGCTCGCTGCCGGTGTGACAGAGCGACGGCAACAGAGCCGAGTGCGCCGGACGGAAGAGCGTGGCGGCGATGGTCGACAACACGGCAAGCGCATAGACCACCTGGGGCGGACCGCCGATGCCGACGACAGCGCCGGCTGCACACGTCGCAACACCTCGTAGCGTGGACACGAGAATGAGAACTCGTTCCCTGCGTCCCCTGTCGGCCAAGGGCGACAACAGCGGGGCAAGGATCGCGGACGGAATCATCCGGAGAAGTCCCACCAGGCCGACGGCTGTTGCGCCACCGTCCCGGTAAGCCACGATCCCGAGCGCCACGGTGAATGCCCACTCCGCGGTCCACGCTCCGAGAAAACTCAGCTGGGCCCGGCGCAGGTCGGGGTTCCGGGCGTTGCTGGCGAAGGCGGCCACAGCGTTCTCGAGCCGGCCCCGCATCGTCGCACCCGCCACCGGGCGACAGTACCGTCGACCCGGCGCGCTTTCGTCGCCCCTACAGTCACTACCGCTCCGGGTCCTCACCGGCTCGTCATGGTCGGTGCTGGCTCGGCAGCGGGAGAGGAGCGCTCGGTTTGACCGGCAAGCAGGTGCACGTTTCACGATTCTTCAGATGCAGTGATCACCGCGAACAGGTTCGAGAGTCATCATGACCCCTCAGCTGGCAGCGAAGGCATCCAGCCGACGGCCGCTACGTCTGCTGGGAGTCTTCGCCCATCCAGATGATGAGACCCTCTGCGCTGGCGGCACCTTCGCGAAGTACGCGAGTGCCGGCGCTGAGGTCCGCGTGATCTCGTTGACCAAGGGCGGAGCCGGCCAGATCAGGGACGCGAGCGCGGCGACGCGCTCGACCTTGCCGGCAGTCCGCGAGAGGGAGCTCGACGCGGCCGGGAAAGAGCTTGGGCTCATCGAGACGAGATGTCTCGACTATCTGGACGGCGGCCTGTCTGAGATCGACAGTCAGGTACTGGTCGAGCTCGCATCGGAGCTCATCAGCGGGATCGAGCCTGATGTGGTGATTACGTTCGCGCCGGACGGATTCTCCGGTCATCCAGACCACACCACCGTAGGAGCTGCGGTCACCGCGGCCTGTTACGACGTGCGATCGCCCATAGAGATCAGGCTCTTTCACTGTCACCGGCCGCGAAGCAGGATGCTCCTTGGCGACCGTCTGGCCGAGTGGGTCGTCGAGCTGAAAACCCGTTTCAAAGGCACCAAGGACTTCGTCCGTGCACTGTCGGTCTTCTCGCGTGAGGCCACGGCGCTCGGGTATGCGGCCGATCTCGTGAACGTCGAATGGTTCCCAGCCGGCTCCTACCTGGTCGAACAGGGAGCAGGCGACGATGATGCACTTCCTCCTATCTGGTCAGGTGGAGATCCGGCGAGAAGGCGATGACGGTGTGGTACGAGTGGTCGACCGATCGGGGCAGGAGAGTTCATCGGCGAGCAAGGCATCGCCACGGGTCGTCCCCGTAACGCGCACGTGGTTGCGCTGGATGACGTCACGAGCCTGACGTTCTTGGCAGCTGAACGTGCCGCCTTCGACGGACGCGGAGCGCAGACTGAACTCGTCGGAATGAGGGTGCTTCCGTCCGGGGATCAGATCGACACCCGAGTGAGTACGTGCATCGACGTCTCTGCCTACGTGGATCACAAGGTTCGAGCCATGGCGGCCCACCGCTCTCAGTATCCGATCGATCCGAGCATGTTCCCCGATTCAATCCTTCGAGAGATGTTCGGCGCGGAGTACTTCATCCAGGTCTTGCCGGAGCGGCTGCTCGACACGTCGCTGCTCGACCAGTAGGCCAGCACACACACCCTGACGTCGGCTCCACGAGCGCGTCAGAGCTCCGCTGTCACGTCGTCGAACAGCTCAGTCGAGAAGTACCGCTCCATCCGATCCGGGAGCACCGTGCCGACGTGATGTCCGGGGCCGAGACGGGTGGCCAGCCTCCGGGCGGCGGCGATATTGAGCCCGCTCGACGGTCCGACGCCCAAGCCGAGACGGGCAAACTCGCGCGCCGTGGTCAAGGCCTCCGGCTCTGGCACGAGCACAGGCCCGTCGAGTCCGACTGCGTCGGGGTCGAGGAGCTGGCTCATCCCGTCGACGACGCCCGGTATCGAGCCGATGACCTCTCGGTCGCCCTCCGCAACCAGGGTCGCGATCGGCATGGCGCGAGCGACGGTCGTGTCATAGCCATGGTCTCGCAGCGCGTGCGCCACGCCCATGAGCGTGCCGCCGGTACCGACGCCGGCGACAAAGCCATCAAGGCGAACGTCGACCTTTTGGATGAGCTCGGGTCCGGTCGAGTGCTGATGCGCGAACACGTTGCGGGGATTCTCGAACTGCCGAGCGGCGTACAGGTCGGCCTCCGCGCCAGAGTCCTGGAGCAAGGCCGCTACGGCTCCCTGCAGACCCTGCCCTGCAGGTGTGAGCACCACGTCGCCGCCGAGCCGGCGAATCATCAAGACACGCTCTCCGCTCACCGTCTTGGGCATGTAGGCCCGGAAGGGGAGGCCGACCGTGGCGCAGACCATGCTCAGCGCATCGAGGTCGACCCGCTCGATGCCTCAGCAACGACGGTGGAGGGAGACACCTCCCCAGATGCGATCGCATGGGCGACGATGCTCGTCGCCATCCGGTCCTTGGTGCATCCGCTCGGCAGCAAGTAGTCGAGCTTCAACCAGAGCGTGCATCCGGTCCGCTCATCCTCGATCGGGATGGTCGGAGTCACGAGAGGAAGCCGTAACAGCCAGGACGCTCGCTCGATGAACCTCGACTGAAGCCGACCCATCAAACCTCCTGTCAGCTGATGATCCCGACCGTGGTCCTCTAGGGCCTAAACCACTAGATCGCCGTCGCGCACGGCGCACCGTCGCCGGACGGGTGCGGTGATGCGCGATGCGCCAACCCCCGCAGAGTACCCACGACCTGGACTGTGCGAGCGGCGTCGAGCAGGTGCGAGGACCCCTCCCCGAGATGCTGTGACCTGCCCTCGCCCGAAGTATCCGGTCTACCGTGGTGCTCAGCGACTGTCCGCGCGTCCGATGTTCGCCCCCGCCGATCCCATCGACAGTCATGGAGAACGTGTGTGAACGCAGAGCAACCAGGAGCGATCCGAGCCGTGTGCCCCTTTCGACTCGTCGTCGACGAGGACATAAGCCAGCTCAACCAAGAGATCACGATGAGTGCCGCACCAACCGGCACAACGCTCTTCGAAGCGGGCGACGCAGCAGATGGTGTCGCAGCGATTCTCGAAGGCAGTATCGAGGTGCTCAAAGGAGGTCGCATCGTCGTCGCTACGCTCGGCCCCGGGTCCCTCCTCGGCGAGCTCTCGCTGTTCGTGCCGTCTGCCGCTCGCACGGCTACCGCCCGAGCGAACTCGTCGGTACGAATGATCAGGTGGGGGGCGGAAGACGTTCCAGCCCGCCTCGCCCGGCACGAACGTCTCGCAACCTCGATCGTGGCCGATATGGCTTTCGTGCTGGCCGAGCGGCTCGATCGGCGCACGCAGGATGTTGTCTGGCTGCTCAAAGCCGCCGGGACCCGCCTGCCGGTGGCAGAGCTGGAGCGATTTCGCAGCCGTGCGGTGCAGTAGGCCGCCGCAGGTCGCCGGTCGGCGCACGTCTTGCGGCAGCAGCCGGAGCCCGCTACCCCGCACCCCTTCTCGCACGCGTGCGGGAACGGGGCATCCCCACCGACGTCACCGACGTCACCGACGTCACCGGGGGAGGCGAGGCTATACGGCGTGGTCACCGATCGGCTGGGTGTGACCTTGCGCGACGACGGCCGCCTCCGAGCTCAGGCGGCAGCGACGACGTCGCCGCCATGCGGCTCCGGGCGGGCTGGGGACGCTGGAGCTGACGCCAGGGTCAGTACCCGCTCCTGGGCGCGAGCGGCCCTGGTCTCCTCGACCAGCAACCGGTCGCTCACCTCCCGCAGCACCGCCGACATCGGCACCCGTAGCGCACCGCACAGTGCAGCCAGCATCTCGCTGGAGGCTTCCTTCTGGCCGCGCTCGATCTCGGAGATGTAGCCCAGGCTGACCCGAGCATCGGCCGACACCTGCCGCAGCGTCCGGCCCTGGCCCACCCGCCGCTGCCGGAGCGCCTCACCGATAAGGCTGCGCAGAGCCAATGCGTCGCGGATGGTCCACCTCCCTCGTCCGACTCCGAACCGAAGCCGACACCGGCTGTCACCGGCGGGTCTCGTCAACGGTACCCCGGCCGGGAACCGGTGGCACCCGTGCTCACCCGGATGCGCCAAGCTGCTCGCTCAACAACACCAGCGCCGCCCGGACCGTTCCCGAGCGGACGGCGGCCCTGTCGCCGGCCAGCTGGAGGAGCCGGTGCGCCGCCTGGTCCGGCCCGGCCAGCGCCACGTACGCCCGGCCGGGTGGGTGGCCCTCGGCCGGGTCGGGCCCGGCCACGCCGGTGGTCGCGACCCCCCAGTCGGCATCAAACAGCTCGCGGGCCCGCCGGGCCATGTGCAGGGCGGTCTGGGCGGCCACGGTGCCGTCAGTGGCGACCACGTCGGCGGACACCCCGAGCACTGTCGTCTTCGTGTCCGTGGCGTACGCGACCACCGCGCCACGGACCACGACCG
>JALYQN010000037.1 GCA_030855835.1 Actinomycetota bacterium
GCTTCTACTCCACCACCAACCTGGAGACCCGGGTACGGCTCGGCGGGCAATGGATCACCGTTGCCAACCCCGAGATGGACTGCGGACTGGTCGTGACCGGCGCAGGCGACGACACCCGGGTCGTGACGGTGCCGATGTCGGACGTACGCGCGGGTATGCAGGTGGTCGTGGGAGCAGGCGGCGTGCGCGTCACCGCGCCGGTGGTTAACCGGGACTCAGGGGCCTTCGGCTTCATGGAGTCGGTCGTGTCCAGCGAGAAGCCCCAGACCGTGCTGGTCCGTCAGGTGGCCACCGGCATGCGGGCAGCCAAGGCCGCCGGCCAGCGGGTGCTGTGGGTCGGCGGCCCGGGAGTGGTGCACACCGGTGCGGCGCCGGCGATGGTCGAGATCGTGCGGGCCGGCTTCGTCGACTGCCTGTTCGCCGGCAACGCGCTGGCCACGCACGACATCGAGTCGTCGCTGTTCGGGACGTCGCTGGGTGTCGACCTCGCTCAGGGCCGTGGGGTCGAGCACGGCCACGAGCACCACATCCGCGCGCTGAACACGATCCGCAAGGCCGGCTCGATCGCGGCTGCGGTCGAGCAGGGGGTGCTGACCGGAGGGATCATGCATGCACTGGTGCAGGGCGGGCACCCGTTCGTGCTGGTCGGGTCGGTACGCGACGACGGCCCGCTGCCCGATGTCTACACCGACGTACTGGACGGCCAGCGCGCGATGCGCGCCCAGCTGGGTGGGGTCGGCTTCTGCCTGATGGTGGCGACCATGCTGCACTCGGTGGCCACCGGCAACATCCTGCCTGCCTCGGTGCCGCTGGTGTGCGTCGACATCAACCCGGCCACCGTCACCAAGCTGGCCGACCGCGGCTCGTCGCAGGCCAGCGGCATCGTCACCGACGTCGGCCTGTTCCTTGAGCAGCTCGCCCTCGAGCTGGTCCCCAGCTACCGCGGGGCCCGCTGACCCTGATCCTGGCCAGCGCTCGCGGCGGGCGGAGGTCTCGAGACATTCGGTCGCCGGGTCTGACCGGGTCGGGACGGTCAGCGCCGCACGTCGGCGACGTCGACGGTCTGCCCGGTCTCGTGCGAGCGCACGCAGGCCTCGGCGACGTACAGGGCCTCCAACGAGTCCGCGGCGGTGCACGGTGTCTCGGCGGCGCCGCCGACCACGTCGACGAAGTGGATCAGCTCGGCGGCGTACGCGTCGTTGAATCGCTCGAGGAAGGTGGCGTAGGCAGGTCCCTGCCGCCATGACAAGGTCTGCTCGGCGGTCGGCATGGGGGCCCGGTCATCAAGTCCGACGAACAACGCCCCCTCCGACCCGCACACCTCTAGCCGTACGTCGTGCCCCGCACCGTTGTAACGGGTCGCGGTGACAGTCGCCAGCATGTCGTCGTCGAAGCGGAGATTGGCGATGTAGGTGTCGACGTCGCCCGCCTCGGTGAAGAAGGTGTCACCGCGGTTGACGCCCCAGGCGTGCACGGAGGTCACCTCGCGACCGGTCAGCCACCGCATGATGTCGAAGTCGTGGATCCCGCAGTCGCGGAACAGCCCGCCCGACGTCGGGAGGTATGCGGCAGGCGGCGGTGAGGCGTCCGCGGTCACCGCACGCATGGTATGCACCCAGCCGAGCGATCCCGCCCGCAGTGCCTCGCGCGCGGCTCGGTAGCCAGCGTCGAACCGCCGCTGGAAGCCCACCTGCAGCGGTACGTCGGCCTCGGACTCGTGCTGCACCACGCCCAGGGTGGCGTCGATGCCGATACCCACCGGCTTCTCGCAGAAGACCGGCACGCCCTCGTCCAACGCCTGGTGGATCAGGCCGGCATGGGCCGACGTCGCCGCCGTGATGACGACGCCGTCGACGCCCTCGTCGTACATCGCGTCCACGTCGGGCACGCTGTCGACACCCATCGTCCGGTCCAGCTCCCGGGCTTTCGCGATGTCAGCGTCAGTGACGACGATGGACTCCACCCCAGCGACCTGCTGCAGGATCCCGGCGTGGAAGGTGCCGATCCGGCCGGTGCCGATCAGACCGATCCTCATGCCGTTCCATCCCGGTCCAGCCCCGTCACACGTACCGCCCCCTCATACAGCCCTCTCACACGTACAGCGCGGGCTTGTCGGCCAGCTTGATTTCTGTTCGCGTCAGCGAAGACTGCGACTCGACCGCTGCCACGGCCACGGCCGTGGCCGCGTAACCGTCCCACGCGCTCGGTCCGGTGACGTCCCCCACAGCGATGCCGTCCACCCATTCCTGCAGCTCGGCCCGGTAGGCGTCGCAGAACCGCTCCTGCCAGTCCGCGGGTACTGAGCGGCCCCGCACCCCGGAGCCGGTCACGGCCCCGTACGTCGGCGTGTCGAGCGACACCGTGCCGGTCGAGCCGACGACCTCGCAGCCCACGTCGTACCCGTACTGACAGTTGACGAAGCTCTCCACGTCGACGAGCACGCCAGACACGGTCTCCAGCAGCACCAGCTGCGGGTCCTGCAACCCGACGGCGGACAGTGGGCTGCTGCGCCCGTGCACCACGGTCACCGCACTGATCTCCTCGCCGAGCAGCCAGCGCATGGTGTCCATCTCGTGCACGACGGAGTCGGTCAACGACATGTCGCTGGTGAACCCGTCCGGCGCCTCGGGGTTACGGTGCACCGCGTGCACCATGAGCACATCGCCCACCTGTCCCGAGTCCAGCACCTGCTTGACCCGGCGATAGCCGTGGTCGTAGCGCCGCATGAACCCAACCTGCACAAGCCGCCGGCCGAGCGACACCTCGGCCTCGATGACCCGTAGGCAGCCCTCGACGGTGGTGCCCAGCGGCTTCTCGCAGAGCACCGGCTTGCCGACGTCGAGGCAGGCGAGCACCTGCTCGGGGTGCAGCGGACCCGGGCTGGCGACGAGGACCGCGTCGACATCGTCGTCGGTGATCAGCGTTACGGCGTCGTCGAGCGCACGGGCATCGGCCTCGTGGGCCACAGCTCTGACCCGTTCGGCGTCGACATCGAACACCGCTGCCACCCGGGCACCGGCTACCGAGCCGCTAACCCGCCGGATGTGGTCGACGCCGATGCTGCCGGTCCCGATGACACCTATGTTGAGCAGCGCGCGTCGCTCACCGGTCACGGCGCCCGCACTTCAGCGGCCATCTCCTTGGCGACGGTCGAGTCCTCCCCCATGGTGCGGGACAGCTCGTCGCTGAGCTGCTCGAGCTCGCTGCCGCCAGCCATCATCGACACCAGCTCGTCGAGCGTCATCTCACCTTTGGGGAAGTCGCCCATGCTCCGACCCCGGCGAAGCAGCATGAAGCGGTCGCCGACCGGGTAGGCGTGGTGCGGGTTGTGGGTGATGAAGACGACGCCGAGACCGCGTTCGCGCGCCTTGGCGATGTACTTCAGCACCACGCCCGACTGGCGCACACCGAGCGCGGCGGTCGGCTCGTCCAGGATCAGCACCCGCGCGCCGAAGAACACCGCGCGTGCGATGGCCACGCACTGCCGCTCACCTCCGGACAGGGTGCCGATCGGCTGGTCGACGTCGCGCAGGTCGATGCCCATCGCGGCCAGCTCCGACTTGGTCGTGGTCCGCATCGCGCTGACATCAAGCCGCTTCAGTGGCCCCCACCCGGTGGTGAGCTCCGAGCCCAGGAAGAAGTTCCGCCACACCGGCATCAGCGACACGACCGCGAGGTCCTGGTACACCGTGGCGATCCCCAGCGCCAGAGCCGCCCGTGGCGAGCTCATGTGCCGGCTGATCCCGTCCACCACGAACTGGCCGGAGGTGTGCTCGTGCGCACCGGCGAGAATCTTGATGAACGTGGACTTGCCCGCGCCATTGTCGCCCAGCACACAGGTGACCTCACCGGCTCGCACTGACGTGGTGACGTCTCGCAGCGCGATCACGCTGCCGTAGGACTTGCCGATGTCACGCACCTCGATGATCGCGGTGCCGCGCTCTGGCAGGGGTGGCGCGTCGGCGGCCAGAGTGGTCGACAGCCCCGTCGCGCCGCCGAGCTCTCCATCAGGGGTCTGGTCGACCGGTGGGCTGTTCTGTTCCGTGCTCACCGGACGACCTCCTTCGGTGCTCATCTGACTGCCTCCGCCCGGCTCCGGACCCAGTTGTTGACGATCACCGCGCCGAGCAGCATCACGCCGAGGAACGCGTAGGTCCAGTCCGCCTCCCAGCCTTCATAGACGATGCCTTGGCGCACCATGCCGTAGATGAGCGCACCGAGAGCGGCGCCGACCGCCGAGCCGTAACCACCGGTGAGCAAGCACCCGCCGACGACCGCGCAGATGATGAAGATGAACTCCTGTCCGACACCGGTCACGCTCTGGATCGTGGTGTCCTTGAACAAGATCAACATGCCCACCAGCCACCCGGACAGGGCGGTGGTGACGAACAGGCCGACCTTGGTCGCGAACACCGGGACCCCGATCTGCCGGGCACTGAGCTGCGCCCCGCCGACCGCGAACACCCAGTTGCCGGCCCGGGTGCGCAGCAGCACCCAGGTGGCCACCACGGTCACGGCGATCCACCAGAACGTCGCCGCATACAACGTGAGGTCGGAGCCGCCGAGCGGGAACTGGACGTACGAGCCGAACAGCTGCTGTCCCTGGACGTAGTCACTGGCGTCCTGCAGCCCGGTGATCGACACCTGGTTGATGATCAGCTTGGTCACCGCAAGGTTGACACCCTGCAGCACGAAGAACGTGCCCAGGGTGACGATGAAGCTCGGCAGTCCGGTACGCATCACCAGCACGCCGTTGAGCACCCCGATGGCGAGCGCCAGCAGGAACGACGCGAGGATCGAGACCCAGACGTTGATCTGCCACTCGGTCATCATGATGCCGGTGGTCAGCCCGGTCGTGCCCCACATTGCCCCGGCGGACAGGTCGAACTCGCCGCCGATCATCAACAGCGCGACGGCCACGGCCATGATGCCCACCGTCGAGGCGGTGAATATCCAGGTGCTCGCGCCGGAGGCCTTGGCGAAGGTGTCGGTGGTCAGCGCGAAGAACAGGAAGACGACGAGTGCACCGACGGCCGCACCCGTCTCCGGCCGGCGCAGAACGCGGGAGACGCCGTGTGAGCCCGACAGCCGCTCGTCC
>JALYQN010000042.1 GCA_030855835.1 Actinomycetota bacterium
GGGCGGTGGGGCCGCGCAGCTCGGCGAGGGTCGCCGCCACCACCTCCGCTGAGCGCACCAGGTCGGCCGCCCCGAACCGCGCCGCCTGGGCCGACAGCCGCTGAGCCTGGTCGATCGGGACGTCCAGCAGAGTGTCGCCGGCCTCCGGGACGTGCGCGAGCACCACCAGGTCCCGCAGCCGCTGCAGCAGGTCCTCGACGAAGCGCCGCGGCTCGCGTCCGCCCTCCATCACCTGGTCGACCAGCGTGAACACCCCGGCGCCGTCACCGGCGGCGAAGGCGTCGACCACGGAGTCGATGAGGGTTTGCGGGGTGTAGCCGAGCAGCGCCGTCACCAGCTCGTACGTCACGCCGTCGGGTCCGGAGCCACCCATGAGCTGGTCAAGCACGCTCAGCGAGTCCCGCGCCGAGCCGGCACCGGCCCGCACGACCAGCGGGATCGCCTGCGGGGCAATGTCGACGCCCTCCTGAGCGCAGATCTGGGCCAGGTAGTCGGCCAGCAGCCGCGGTGGCAGCAACCGGAACGGGTAGTGGTGGGTGCGGGACCGGATGGTGCCGATGACCTTGTCCGGCTCGGTCGTCGCGAAGACGAACTTGACGTGTGGCGGCGGCTCCTCCACCACCTTGAGCAGGGCGTTGAAACCCTGCGGCGACACCATGTGCGCCTCGTCGATCACGTAGACCTTGAAGCGACTGGTCATCGGCGCGAACGTTGCCCGCTCGCGCAGCTCGCGGGTGTCGTCGACACCGCCGTGGCTGGCGGCGTCGATCTCGATCACGTCGAGGCTGCCGGGCCCGCCGCGGGCCAGGTCGCGGCAGCTCTGGCACACCCCGCACGGCTCGTCGACCGGGAACCTCTCACAGTTGAGCGTGCGGGCGAGGATGCGGGCGCTGGTGGTCTTGCCGCAGCCGCGGGGCCCGGAGAACAGGTAGGCATGGTGTACCCGGTTGCCTGCGAGCGCCTGCCGCAGGGGAACCGTCACATGGTCTTGGCCGAGGACCTCGGCGAACGTCTCCGGCCGGTACCGGCGGTACAGCGCGAGCGGGGCGTCCACGGCGAAACCCTAGTCGTCACGGCGGACACGAGAAGACCCCTCGCGCACCCGGCAGAGCCTGCTGACCCTTGCTGCCTTCCGGCCCTGGGGGAGTTGGGCGGGATGCCGCCGCGCGAGGGGCTGGCGCCACTGTACGGCGTCGGGCGCGCATACACCGGGCCGCGAAGGACACCGCCGCCGGATACCCTGCTCGGCGGAGGATTCGCCTAGAGGCCTATGGCGCTCGCTTGGAAAGCGGGTTGGGTTCACGCCCTCGCGGGTTCGAATCCCGCATCCTCCGCCACCGTGCAGGCATCCCATCCCCCAGCCGCTCTCCGAGTGGGCCAGACATGCGGGTGGCTCCGGCGATCGCGATGTCACGATATCCGTCCCCCGCTCCGTCGCGAGATGGTCGAGGGGAGCGGGAACCTCTCTAGACTCCCGGCGTGATCTTCAAGCGGGTGGGAGACGGGCGCCCATACCCCGAGCATGGGCTGGCCCAGCGTGAGTGGGCTCGCCTGCCGCCGCAACAGGTGCGCCTCGAGCACCTGGTCACCACGAAGATCACGCTGGACCTGGCTACCCTGCTCGACCCAGAGTCGACCTTCTACGGCGACCTGTTCGCGCACGTGGTGCAGTGGCGTACCGAGCTCTACCTCGAGGACGGGCTGCACCGCGCGCTGCGGGCGGCGCTGCAGCAGCGCACTGTGCTGCACGCGCGGGTGTACGCCCTCGAGGACGCTGCCGGCGAGCCGCCGCGGACGGCCTCATGAGCTGGCGTACGCCGGTCACCCTGATCGTGCTGCTCGCGTTCGTCTGCGGGGCCGGGTGGTACGGGTGGCGCCAGTTCATGGCCCCGATCGACACCAACGACGACCCGTCCTGTGTCGAGGCGAAGCTGGCCAAGGGCAGCCGGCTGAAGGCGGGCCAGGTCACGGTCAACGTGTACAACGCCGGCACCAGAGAAGGACTCGCCAGCGAGACCCTGGACAAGATGCAGCGGCGCGACTTCCGCACGGGCGTAGCCGACAACGCCCCCAGCCGTATCCGGGTGGACGAGGTGGCGATCTTCGACCCCCGGCCCCGCTCGTCCGAGGTGGCCCTCGTACGCAGGCAGCTTGCGGGTCCGGTGCGGATGATCGCCAAGCGGGACATCGCGGCGGGCGTCGACGTGGTTGTGGGCAGCGACTTCAAGGGGATGGCCCAAGGTGCGCCCATATCGGTGCGGCTGTCCCGGTCCGAGCTGGCCTGCGTCCCCGGGGGGAGGTCGGGAGGGGGCTGAGCGGCCAGCCGATCAGCCGACGACCTCAGCGCAGCCGGCGCCGCGTCGAGAGCCGCGGACCGGTGCGGGAGCGCTGTTCCCACCCGGCGAGGCGACCGCGTTCGGCCACCGCCCGCAGCCGGGCCTCGGTCTCGTCCCGACTAGCCCGAGGGGTCACCACCAGCACGTCGTCGCCGTAAGCGAGGCGGGTGCGCGGGTCGGGGGTGAACGAGTTCCCGGCACGGACCACCAGCGAGACCGACGTGCCGACCGGCAACCTCAGCTCTGCCACCTCGACCCCGTGCAGCTTCGACCCCGTCAGCACCCGCACGTGCAGCAGGTCGGCGGCGATGCCTTCTAGCGGAGCCGCCTCCACGTCGAGCTCTTGCGGTTCGCCGGGCGTGGACACGCCGAGCCGGTCGGCGGCCCACGGCAGGGACGGGCCCTGCACCAACGTGTAGACGACGGTGAGGACGATCACGAGGTCGAACAGACCGGTCGCGCCGGGTACACCTTCGGCCAGCGGGATGGTGGCCAGCACGATCGGGACGGCTCCACGAAGCCCGGCCCAGGACAGGTAGGTCTGCTCACGCCAGGGCACCCGAAGCGGTCCCGCGCACGCGGCCACCGAAAGCGGCCGGGCGACCAGGGTCAGCACCGCGCCGGCAAAGAGGCCGGCGCCGATGGTCTCCCAGTCGATCCGCCCGGGTGAGGCCAGCAGCCCGAGCATGACGAACAGCCCGATCTGGGCAAGCCAACCGACACCTTCGGCGAAGGAGCGGGTGGCCGCACGATGCGGTAGGTCGGCGTTGCCCAGCACCAGCGCCGCGAGGTACACAGCGGCGAACCCGCTGCCGTGCACGGTGACGGCCGCCCCGTACGCCACCACGCACAGCGACAGCGCGGCCAGGGGGTACAGGCCGGAGGCCGGCAGGGCCACCCGGGCCAGGAGCCGCGCCCCGGCGCCGCCGAGCACGACGCCGACCACGGTGCCGATCACCAGCTCACCGGCGACGATGCCCAGCACCGTGTACCACTCATGCTCTGCCGCCTCGCCGGTGCTGACCAGCGTCACCAGCAGCAACGTCGGAGCGTCGTTCAGCCCCGTCTCGGCCTCGAGCGCTCCCCGCACCCTGGGCGCGAGTGGCACCCGCCGGAGCACGGAGAACACCGCGGCGGAGTCGGTCGGCGCCGTGACGGCACCGAGCAGCACCGCCAGCTGCCAGTCCAGGTCGAGCACGTACCGCCCGAACAGGGACATGACACCGACGCCGATGGCCACGCCGACCGTACTCAGCGCGATGCCCAACGGCACCACCGGGCGAACCTCCGCCCAACGGGTGGTGAGCCCGCCCTCGGTCAGGATGAAGACCAGACCGACAACCGCGAGCACGTACGCCAGGTCGGCGTCCTCGAACTCGACGCCGATGACGGACTCGCCGAGCAGCACGCCCATGCCGAGGTACAGCAGCAGGCTGGGCAACCCGGCGCGGACGCTGACTCGGACGGCGAGGATCGCAGCGAGCAGGACCGCCGCACCCACCAGCAGGGGGCCGCCGATCTCGTCGCCCTGCACGCCTCGCCTCCCGGGTCCGTGCGAGCGGCCAGACTAGTGGCGAGCGCAGCGGTCGAGTCTCGGATCGCGGACCGTAGCTCTTGCCCCGGTTTGGCGGTGGCGGTGGGGTTTCGACCTGCGAGCAGGTCGTTGTGTCACCGCAGGCCCACGAGGGTGCGCGGGTCAGACGGAGTTGAGGTCCGGGATGCTGGCGGGGTCGGTGACGACGGCTTGGGCGACCTCACCGATGCGCAAGTTGTGCCGCCGGGAGTAGCCGCGGAGGAACTCGAAGGCTCGGTCGATGTCGACGCTGTAGAGCTGCGCGATGACCCCTTTGGCCTGCTCGATGATGATCCGGCTGTTCAGCGCG
>JALYQN010000069.1 GCA_030855835.1 Actinomycetota bacterium
CCAGTGAAGGGCTAAGCGCCCCCTCTGTCACGACAGGGAGGTACTGTGCGCTTACCGGCTGTGCGCGCGGCCGGCTGCCTCGTTCAAGGAGTGCGGCGCTGTGTTCGAGGGCGAAATGGGATCGACCGCGACAGCGGGGCGGGCCGGGGTCGTGCTCAGCGTGCCGGCCGCCGGCGTCTACGTGTCGGTGATCCGCACCGCCGCCGCCGGGCTCGGCGCCCGCTTGGACTTCACCCTCGACAACATCGAGGACCTGCGCATCGCGGTGGACGAGGCGTGTGTCCTGCTCCTCGAACAGGCACAACCCGGCTCCGACATCACCGTCGAGTTCACCTTGGGCGACGAGGACCTGCGCGTGCGCGCTGCCGTGCCCTGTGACCACCCCCGGGTGCCGTCGCAGGAGGGGTTCTCCTGGACCGTGCTCGCGGCACTGACCACCGGGCTGGCCATGGAGGTGGACGGCTCCGACCTGGTCATCGTCCTAGACCGCAGCCGCGGCGACGACACCTAGGTCCACCAGATCCTCAGCCGTCCCGGTCGGCCAGCTGGCGCGGCGCCGTCACCGCGAGCAGCACGAGGCACAGCCCGGCTCCGGCGGCCAGCACCGCGGCCCAGCCCGGATACGGCTGGCGGTAGGTCCAGGCGATCGCGAGCAGCAACAGCTGCGCAGCCAGCAACGGACCGCGGCTCCAGGAGTGGCCGCGCAGCAGGCCGAGCGCAGACCAGCCAAGCCCGGCGGCGCAGACCCAGAAGAACACCGCGCCGGCAACAGCGCCCGCCATCGGCCCTTCTACACCCCCGGACCCGCCGCCGGGGCGAACTGCCACCACCTGGCTCACACCCAGCGCCAGGAACGCGATGCCCTCTGTTGCGGCTAGTCCGGCCGCAACGAGTGAGGCCGAGACCCTCGCGCGAGGGACCGCCGACCGGTCACCGAGATGCTCGCCGCTCACCTGGGCCAGCCTAGGTGCCGGGTCGTTGTGACCGACCCGACAATAGACGGCCGCCCCCTGGGGGTTGTGCGACGCCCAGTTCATTGCGACGCTAGAGACGCCTGCAGCCCGGTCCTCGCCGTGGACGCGAGCGGAGTGGCTGCGACACCAAGGTCCGTTGGTGGAGTGCTCACTCGCAGGGCCGTAATAGTGAAAGCGTTCACAAACGTGGCCGGCAGCACCGACCACGCTGATCGATGAAGGAGCCACCCTGTGGACTGGCGCCACCGCTCCGCCTGCCTCGAAGAGGACCCGGAGCTATTCTTTCCCATCGGCAACACCGGTCCGGCGCTGTCGCAGATCGACGAGGCCAAGTCGGTCTGCCGCCGGTGCACAGTACGTGAGCTGTGCTTGGCCTGGGCCCTCGAATCCGGCCAAGACCACGGTGTTTGGGGCGGCCTGAGCGAAGACGAGCGGCGGACGCTCAAGCGTCGGACCGCGCGCGCGAGGATCCGCACCGGCTGACGCGGGCAGCGACTAGCGGTAGTGTCCGCGGCGGTTGTTTCCCCGGTTCGCTCGTGGAGGTTCCCGTGACGGTCCGTGATCCCGCTGCCAGCAACAGACCGCGCGAGCGGCCACCGCTGCCCACCGCGACCAAGTTACTGCTCGGCGTTCTGCTGGGCGTGTGCATCATCGTCCCGCTGCTCGTGCCGCTGTACGCGCGCGAGTCACCGGACCTCGGCGGCATGCCGTTCTACTTCTGGTTCCAGTTCGCGCTGATCCCGGTCGTTTCGGTGCTGACCTTCATCTGTTTTGCAGTCGTGGCCCGCCACGAGAACCGGGCAGACAAGCCATGAACCCGGACGTCGACGGCGTCGCGCTGGCAGTCTTCCTGTTCTTCTTCGTACTCGTCACCGTGCTGGGCTTTGTCGCCGCGCGCTGGCGCAAGGGCGAGTCGCTGGAGAGCCTGGACGAGTGGGGCCTCGGCGGCCGGGGTTTCGGGACCTTCGTCGCCTGGTTCCTGATCGGGGGCGACCTGTACACGGCCTACACGTTCATCGCGGTCCCCGCGCTCTTGTATGCGGGCAGTGCGATCGGCTTCTTCGCCGTCCCCTACACGATCATCGTGTACCCGATCATCTTCATCTTCCTGCCTCGGCTGTGGTCGGTGTCGCACCGGCACGGCTACGTCACGCCGGCTGACTTCGTGCAGGGCCGGTACGACTCGCGCGGGTTGTCGCTGGCGGTCGCCGTCACCGGCCTGCTCGCCACGATGCCGTACATCGCCCTGCAGCTGATCGGCATCCAGGTGGTCCTGCAGGTCATGGGGATCGGTGGCGGGGAGGATGCCTCGCTGCTGGAGAAGGACCTGCCGCTGTTCGTCGCGTTCGCGATCCTCGCCGCCTACACCTACACCTCAGGGCTGCGCGCACCTGCCCTCATCGCCTTCGTCAAGGACACGCTGATCTACATCGTGATCCTGGTCGCCGTGATCTACCTGCCGAGCCAGGTGGGTGGCTGGGGCGAGATCTTCGGCTCAGCGGAGGAGAAGGTCGCCGCCGGTAACGAGGAGCTCGGCGCACCTATCCTCGCGGTCATCCCCGACGAGACGGTGTTCTGGGCGTACGGCAGCCTGGCGCTCGGGTCTGCATTCGCGCTGTTCATGTATCCGCACTCGATCACCGCGGTGCTGTCGACGGGTACCCGCAACGTGATCCGGCGCAACGCGGCTTTGCTGCCGGCGTACAGTTTCCTGCTCGGGTTGCTGGCCCTGCTCGGGTACATCGCGATTGCCGCCGGAGTCGAGGTCGAGGACGCCAACCAGGCGGTCCCGCAGCTTTTCGAGAACGAGTTCCCCAGCTGGTTCGCAGGTGTCGCGTTCGCGGCCGTCGGGATCGGGGCGCTCGTGCCGGCCGCGATCATGTCGATCGCAGCGGCCAATCTGTGGACCCGCAACGTCTACACCGCCTTCATCAACCGCCAGGCCACGCCGGCACAGGAGGCATTTCAGAGCAAGGTGATGTCGTTGGTGGTGAAGTTCGGTGCGCTGGCGTTCGTGCTGTTCCTCCCCACTGAGTACGCGATCTACCTGCAGCTGCTGGGCGGGGTCTGGATCCTGCAGACCCTGCCCGCCCTGGTGGTCGGGCTCTATACGCGGTGGCTGCACCGCTGGGCACTGCTCGGCGGGTGGGCTGTCGGCATGGTCTACGGCACCTGGGTGGCCTACCTGCAGCCGAGCGGCACCGACCCGACGGTCGACCACTGGGGCAGCCCGGTCGCGCTACCTCCGTTCGTGGACGAGACGAAGGTCTACATCGGACTGACTGCGCTGGTGCTCAACGCCTTGGTCGCCATTGCCCTGACCGTGGCCCTGCGGGCCGCGGGCGTGCCCGAGGGGGTCGACGGCACTCGGCCCGAGGACTACCGCGCCGACGCGGGTGACGCCGGCGTCGACCTGACCGAGGAGGCACCGGCCGCCCGCTAGGTTTGCCCGGATGTCTGCGACCGGTCCCGTCACCGTGCGGCGGGCAGTGGCCGCTGAGCTCGCCACCGTCGGGGAACTGACCCTCGCCGCCTACCTTGCCGACGGACACGTCACCGACGAGGCAGACTACGTACACCAACTGCGGGACGCGACCGCCCGCGACCGCGGCGCCGAGGTCTGGGTTGCCGGCGTCGCCGCCGGTGACCGAGAGGTACTGGTGGGCAGCGTCACCTTCTGCCCGCCCGGATCCAGCTATCGCGAGATCGCGGTGGACGACGACGAGGCGGAGTTCCGGATGCTCGCGGTGTCGGTCGGCTGGCGGCGACGGGGAATCGCTCGAGTGCTCACCGAACACTGCCTCGCCCGGGCCCGCCAGCTCGGGCAGCACCGGATGGTGCTGTGCAGCGACCGTCGGATGACGTCGGCGCAAGCGCTGTACGCCGAGCTCGGCTTCATCCGGATACCGGAGCGGGACTGGAGCCCGGCGCCGGGTTTCGAGCTTCTTGCCTTCACGCTCGACCTCACCTGACACGGGTGGCACCGCAGCCATGCGTTCAAGAGATGTGTCTGCGAATCGGAGTCCTCACCCGGTCGGCCAGGCGATCGGGTGGACCCTCGCTGCTGCTGGTGCATCGCGTTCCACCTCGAACGCAAGACCGATCTGAACGCTCGGTCGACCAAGGAGGAACTGGTCCGCACCGGCCACGCACACGCGGCGTTGGTGATGGACGACGGTGTGGCCCAGGGGTGGGCCCAGTACGGCGGCCCGGACGAGCTGCCCGGTATCAAGCACCGGCGCGAGTACGTCAAGGACGCGCCGCCTTCGCCGGACTGGCGCATCACCTGCATCTTCGTCGACTCCAAGCATCGCGGTCAGGGTGTCGCGCGCGCCGCGCTCGAGGGTGCCATCGAGCAGATCGCGCAGCGCGGCGGTGGGCTCGTCGAGGCCATCTCTGAGGTGACCGCCAGGCGTGAGGCGCAGGGTCGGTTCCTGTTCAGCGCGACGGTCGAGCTGTTCGAGGACCTCGGTTTCACCCGTGGCCGGCAGGTCGGCAAGCACGCGTGGATCGTGAGCCGCCGGGTGGCATCGACACTGCGTTAGTCACATCGGTTTCGTGCCGGGCTGGCGAGGCAGCAAACCCGCCGGCGCCGCCCACGGCCACGCAAACCGTCTGCATGTTCCGAAGATTGCCCAGCACGATCCGAAGAGACTTCGCCAGCGCGCGTTCGCGGCCGCTGGTAGAACGATGGGGTGTTCCTCGAGAACGTCGTTTTCGACGCCTTGAACCCCGCAGTGCTGGGCCGCTTCTGGGAGGGAGTCCTCGCAACGACGACGCTCACCGACACTGCCGACGGCTTCGAGACCCGTCTCATCGTTGTGGATGGCCCGGTCCTGGACCTCTGCTTCCAGCCGGTCGCAGAGCCTCATGCGCCTGGGTCGCGGGTACACCTCGACCTCGTGGGAGGGGAACGGCAGGCCGAGATGGTCGAACGGGCCCTGGTGTTGGGCGGAAGGCATCTGGACATCGGGCAACGAGACGTGCCCTGGGTCGTGATGGCGGACCCGGAAGGAAACGCGTTCTGCGTCATGGAAGCTCGCCCGGAGTACGCCCGGTCCGGACCGATCGCAGCGATTCCCGTCGAGAGCCGCGACCCGGCTCGGGACCTCGCGTTCTGGACCGAGCTGTCCGGGTGGGTGGTGGAGAACACCGAGATGCCAGGCGCCATGCGCCACCCCTCAGGGCGCGGCCCGCTGATCGAACTGTGCCCGGA
>JALYQN010000388.1 GCA_030855835.1 Actinomycetota bacterium
CGAGGTGCGGGATGACGGTGATCTGATCCTCGCCCCCGATCGTTGCCAGTACGGCTCGGATGTCGGGGTCGCCGAACGCGGCGTTGAGATCGGCGGCGCGTTCTTGCGGGGTGGCTCCCAACCGACGCGTCGTCGGGTACTCCACCGGGACGAGTCCGGTGACGTGCGCGAGGCGCTCCATCGCCTGCTCGTGCACGGCCGGCGCGAAGCCCGGAGCGGCGAACGAGGGCGACAGGACCGCCACCTTCTCGCCGGGGCTGGACTTCCGCGGCGCAACGAAGGCCGGCATGGACACAGTCAACCGCTGCTCACTCCCCGGTCTGGCCGTCGATCGCCTCGCGGAGCAGGTCGGCGTGGCCGAGGTGCCGGGCGTACTCCTCGATCATGTGCAGCGCGACCCAGCGCAGCGAGAACAGCTCACCGGTGAGTTGGCGGGGCTGCGCGGACAGGTCGTCCATGGCTCGGCGCAGCACTGCGCGCCGGGCGATGTCGATGGACCCGGCCAGCATCGCGCGGAGCGTCTCGGGCGAGTCGTCGGCTGCGGTGCGAAACTCCCAGTCCGGGTCGGCGTCCCAATCGATGCTGGCCCAGGGATCTCGCGGCGGGTTGCCGGCGAAGCGTTCGTCGAACCAGGACTCTTCGACCAGCGCCATGTGCTTGAGCAGGCCGCCCAGGGTGAGGCTCGACGGGGGCAGCGGCTGGGCCAGCTGAGCCTGGGTCAGCCCCCTCGCCTTCGAGAACAGCGTCGCACGCTGATAGTCGAGGTACGCCCACGTGGTCGCCGCCTCGTCGGCCTGCGCCGGTGGGTCGCCGCGGGCATCCAGCTGGTCCTGGCTCACCGGCTAGACGTTAGCGCCGGCCGACGAAAGTGCGGGCGGCGACCTCAGGTGAGGACGACCCGGTCGAAGGTGGTGGTGGTGAACCGGACGTCCACGTCGATCTCGTCGCCGACCGAGGGGACCGCTACCCCGCCGGGGACGAACAGCAGGCTGACCTGCATGTGCGGAGGCTCCACGAACCAGCGCCGCCGTCCGTCGACCGAGAACGGGGACAGCGCGAACCCGACGGCTTCGAGCCCACCGCGGGCCAGCGCCACCGCCCGCAGGCGTAGCGACGACCCACCGGTCGGCGCCTCCAGGCCGATGCCGTGTGAGGTGCCCCCGGCGACGACGAGCAACGTCCCCGCGGCCGGCAGCCGGCGCTGCCGGTACCCGACCCGCTGTCCGCGGCTGACCGGGTGCCGGTCGAGCACGGTCGCCCGCACCTGCAGCGCGCCTCGGTCACCCAGCCACAGCGCCGTCCCCACTCGTGGCCGGACCACGAGCCCCGCCCTCCGGTTCCGCAGCCGCTCGACCTGGGCAGCGTCCAGGTGCGACACCCACAGGGTCGCGGTGTCGAGACGGGAGGCGGCCAGCACGGCCGCCCACTCCTCCGCCTCCTGCTCGTGGTCACCGGCGAGTGGCAGATGCAGCGCCATCCCCTCGAGCAGCAACCGACCGGTACGAATCATGTCGGCGGCGGCCGCCAGCTCGTGGCGACCCAGCCCGTGGCGCGACATCGATGTCAGCGTCTCGACCACCACGCGCGAGCCAGGTCGGGTCTCGGCCAACGTCTCCAGGTCGACGAGGCGCCCGAGCGTGTGCACCACCCGGTCGTCCGGGGGTACGTCGGTGAGGAAGGGTCGCCAAGGTGACAGCACCAGCACGTCGCCGCCGAAGCGGGACAGCAGGCCAGGAACCTCGTGGTAGGCCCCGGCGGCGACAGTCCCGACGCCGAGCCAGTCCGCCCGCCTCGCCAGGCTGGCCAACCCGAGCCCGTACCCGTTCCCCTTGGTCACCGGGACGACCGACTGTCCGGGGGCGGCGAACTCCTCGGCGACCCGGCGCAGGTGGTCCCGCCAGCGTGGACCGTCGACCCGCAGCGTCAACGGCATCAGCGTCGCCGCAGGTAGAGGTCGAAGGCCCGGTAGAGCAGCCGGGACAGCGGCAGGTCCCACTCGCCGACGTACTCGACCGCCTCGCCGCCGGTGCCGACCTTGAACTGGACCAGCCCGAGGTGCGGGTCGGCCTCGTCGAGGGTGTCGGTGATGCCGCGCAGGTCGTACACGCTGGCCCCGCCGGCAAGCGCGCCCCGGACCAGCTGCCACTGCACGGCGTTCGACCCGCGGACGTCCCGGTGCTTCGTCGACGACGCGCCGTAGGAGTACCAAACGTGCTCGCCCACCCGGACCGACAACGTGGCAGCGGCGAGGCCGCCCTGGTGCTCGGCGAGATGGAGCCGAAGCCGGTCGGGCTCCTCGCCCCGCAGCTCGTCCCACATGGTGTGGAAGTACCCCAGCGGACGGGGTGTGAATTGGTCTCGGGCAGCGGTCTCCCGGTACAGGGTGTGGAACTCCGTCAGCTCGTCGCGGTCGCCTTCACGCACGGTGACCCCGGCCTTGGCTGCCTTCTTGATGTTGCGGCGCCACTGCTGGTTCATGCCGGCGAGCAGCTGGTGCTCATCGCGTCCCTCGAGCCGAAC
>JALYQN010000138.1 GCA_030855835.1 Actinomycetota bacterium
CGCCAGGCACGCTCACCAGCCGGAACATGGCGCGGGCGGCGAGTCCGGACAGCGCGGTCGGCAGCACCGCGGACAGGTCCTGCAGGATTGTTGCAGGTAGCGCATCGAATGCGAGCTTGGCGACCTCGACGTCGTCGGCCACCGCCTCCAACCTTGCCAGCGGGTCGACGAGCTGAGTGGGCAGTGCAACCGACATCACCGAGACCTGGTTGCCAAGCTCTGCGCTGCTCTCGTCGCGTACCGACACCGGGACGGCGGCCACCAGCGGGATCGTCGGCAACGCGTCGCGATCGAGCAGCCACCGGCGCAGGACGCCGGCGGCGAGGGTGAGGACGACGTCGTTGACCGTCATGCCGAAGGCCTTCTTGACCTCCTTCACCTTGTCGAGGGGCACCGAGGTGTACGCAAAGCGGCGATGTGCGGTGATCGGGCCGTTGAACGGGGTGCGAGGGGCGATGAGGTCGCGGCGTGGGCCGAGCACCGGCGGGTTCAGTCCGGCCAGGCCGCTGATCGCCCGCGCCACGTCGGCCACGGTCTGCGCCCCGGGCACCAGGCGTGCGCCGGGGACCGCGGTCAGATGCGGCAGCGACCGCGCCAGCCCGGTTACGGCTGTTCGGGTGCGCGACACCGACGAGAGCGCCATGGCCGGCAGCAGCTCCCACGGCGCCGGCAGAGGCTCGGGGTGCCAGGGCTCCGGATCGACATCGCGGGTTTCGGGAGTGGCGTCCATGATCGTGGCGAGAAGCTCGGCGCCGGAGATCCCGTCGATGGCCGCGTGGTGCACCTTGGAGTAAAGCGCGCATCGGTCGTCCTCGAGCCCATGCACCAGGTACATCTCCCACAACGGCCGGGATCGGTCGAGCGGGCGGGCGTGGATCCGGGCGACCTGCTCGGCCAGCTGCTCGGCGGTGCCCGGACTGGGCAGGCCGATCTCGCGCAGGTGGTACTCGATGTCGAAGTCGGGGTCGTCGGCCCAGTACGGGTAGCCCAGCCCGAGCGGTCCCTGCACGAGCCGCTGCCGAAAGGGCGCGGCCAGGTGCAGCCGCGGCTCGAGCACCGCGCGTACCGCGTCAAGGCCGAGCGTCCCGCCCGGCCTCCTTGACGGGTCGAGGACGATGAGCGCCCCGACGTGACCGAAGGTCGAGCGGTCCTCGACGTTGAGGAACTGCGCGTCCAGCGCCGAGAGCTGCCTCACTGCTCGACACTATCCGCCCATTCTGCGCCGGGGGACTAGCCTGCCAGCGATGACGCAGCGGTCGGGACCAGACTGGACGCTCCCGCGCGGACTGCTGCTGCTGCTCGGCCTCGCCGCGACGGTGGTCACCGTGGCCGGGATCCGGAGCGGTGCGGGCATCATCGGGCCGACGTTCCTGGCGCTGGTGCTCACGATCGCGGTGCACCCGCTGCGCGACTACGTGGCTCGGGTCGGGCTACCGCCGTGGGTGGGCACCGTCGTGGGCATCTCCGGGGTCTACCTGGTGCTGCTCGTGCTGAGCACATCGCTCGTACTGGCCGTTGCCCGCTTCGGCACGCTGCTGCCCGAGTACGAGGATGAGTTCAACTCGCTCGTTCAGCAGGTGATCGACGAGCTCCGCACGTACGGCGTCGGGCAGGACCAGATCGACTCGATCACCAGCGCCTTCGACGTCGGCCAGGTGGTGAGCGTGGCCGGCACGGTGCTGACCGGTCTGCTGGCGCTGACCTCGAACCTGCTCTTCATCATCACGCTGCTGCTGTTCATGGCCATCGACGCCAACCACTTCCCGGACAAGCTGGAGGCCCGGCGCGGGCAGCGCCCCGCGGCGGTGGAGGCGCTGCACTCGTTCGCCGGTGGGACCCGGCGCTACCTGGTGGTGTCGACCGTCTTCGGGCTGATCGTCGCGGTGCTGGACACCGTGTTTCTCGCGTTCACCCCGGTGCCGGTGCCACTGCTATGGGGGCTGTTGGCGTTCATCACCAATTACATCCCGAACATCGGCTTCGTCGCCGGCCTGGTCCCCCCGGCGATCTTGGGCCTGCTGGAGGGCGGCCCCGGTCTGATGCTGCTGGTCATCGTCGTCTACGCCGTGCTGAACTTCGTGATCCAGTCGGTGATCCAGCCCAAGTGGGTGGGCGACTCGGTCGGGCTGTCCGGCACGGTGACGTTCCTGTCCCTGGTGTTCTGGGGGTGGGCGCTGGGTGCGGTCGGGGCGCTGCTCGCGGTGCCGCTGAGCCTGCTGGTCAAGGCGCTGCTGGTCGACGTCGACAAGGACTCGCGCTGGTTGAGCGGGCTGCTCGGCGGTGGCGCGGCCGCCCCCGGCGACGAGGAATGAGCGAGCTGGCACGCACCCGCTCCGAGCGCGGTGAGCTGGTGCTGCTCGCCCATTCGGACTCGGCAGGCGGTCGACGGGTGCTCGAGCTGCGGGTCAACGGGTTTCACGTCATGGACACCGAGGAGACCACCAGTGAGGTCGCCCTCGCCCAGCTGGCGCTCGACGCCTCCGACCGGGTCGAGCGGGTCGTGGTCGGTGGGCTGGGCCTCGGCTGCACGCTGCACCGGGTGCTGGCCGACCGGCGGGTCGAGTCGGTGCAGGTCGTCGAGCTCGAGCCGGCCCTGGTCGCCTGGCTGCGTTCCGACCTGGTTGCCGGCGGCCGCGACCTGCTCGACGACCCGCGGGTACGC
>JALYQN010000145.1 GCA_030855835.1 Actinomycetota bacterium
GCGCCCATCAACTCGCTCATCTCCCGGTGCTCGTCGCTCACCAGGACACCTCCATCTCCTCCATCGTCACGCGTAGCGCCTTGAGCGCATAAAAGACCCGGGTGCGCAAGGTTGCCACCGGGATGTCGAGCTCCACGGCTACGTCGGCGTAGGGTCGGTCCCGCAAGTACGTCTCCACGATGGCCCGCCGGTGGTCCTCGCCGATCCGTCGCAGCGCCTCCTCGATCACCCAGCCCCGCAGCAGCCGCTCGCTGGCATCTGGGATCGCCTCCTCGGTGGGGCCGCTGGGTGCCTCCGCCTGTAGTCCTGGTCGAGCCCGCTCCCGGCGACCGTCATCGATCACCACGTTGCGAGCGATGGCGAAAAGCCATACCCGCAGACTGGCGAGCTCCGGATCGAAGCGTTGCCGCGATCGCCACGCCCGCACGAAGGTCTCCTGCACCGCGTCCTGCGCGTGCCCGCGGTCGCCCAGTGCCCGCAGCGAGAACCGGAACAGCTCGGCCCCGTGCGCCTCGTACGCCTGCCGGACGTCGTGCTCGTCGCTGAGAACAGCAGGGACAACGCGCAGACGAGTCAGCACGGCATCCTCCCTGGTTCAGCGGCCCGCTGCTGGACCATCTACGGGTACATACGCACGTCACGGCATTGGTGTTCACCCCTCGGCGGGCGCGCCTCGCAACCGAAAGTTCGTTGCACACCCGACGGGTGGATGGGCTACCGAGGCATTGCAGGTGTCGAAGTCGCCGATCGCAGATGAACGCCACGGCAGGTTCCGGCGTATTCACCAGCAGATCCGGTCATCGGGGCCGGCTGAGGAAAGTGGGACCTAGATGTCACGCACCACTCGCAGAACTCTCAACGCCGCGCTGGCAACGGCGGCGACTCTCGGCCTGGTGGGGCTGGCCCCGGTTGCCTCCGGGGCGCCGGCACCGTTTCAGCAGCTGCCAGCCACGACCACCATCGAGGAGTCGCTGCGCGTCTTCGGGCTCACGCGAGACCAGCGCCTGGTCACGTTCCAGACCGACAGCCGCGAGAGCCGGGTGTTGGGGCACGTCGACGGCCTGGGTCTCGATGCCCGGATCGTGGGCATCGACATCCGGCCCGCCAGCGGTCAGCTGTACGGCCTGGGGGATGAAGGTGGTGTCTACACCATCAACAAGGGCTCGGCCGAGGCCACGCGGGTCAGTCAACTCAGCGTGCCCCTGATGGGGACGCAGTTCGACATCGACTTCAACCCGACCGTCGACCTGCTTCGCATCATCAGCAACACCGGCCAGAACCTGCGCCACGACGTCAAGATGCCGACCGCCGTCACCACGGTGGACGGCACGCTGACGTACCCGGCGACCACCACCACGCCGGCCGCGACCGCGACCGGGGTCACCGCAGCGGCCTACACCAACAACGACGCCGACGCCGACAGCGGCACCACGCTGTACGACATCGACACCAACCTGGACCAGCTGGTCATCCAATCGCCTGCCAATGCCGGACTGCTGTCGGCCAACGGGAAGCTGACGGTAGACGCGGGGCTCAACGCCGGCTTTGACATCTACAGCAGAGTCGTGGACGGCAAGGCGCAGCAGCTGCGGCCGTACGCGGTGCTGGAGGTGGACGGACGATTCGGCCTCTATGACGTCACCCTGTCCAACGGCGAGGTGAGCCGCGAGTTCACCTTCGCCCGCGGGCAACAAGTCACCGACATCGCCATTCCGGTCGGTCAGCTCTGAGCTGGTAGCCAGGCAGGCGGTCGGGCGCTCGGGCCGATCGCCTGCCTCGCCGGGCTGGGAGGGAGGCACCTTCTGCCTGCCTGCAGTCAAGGACCCTGACACGGTCGTCGTCGCGATCGGCGCCGGACGGAAGGGTGCGGTCCGCAAGAAAGGCACCCGCGCCGTCGACGGGGGATGCGCCGGCAGGCCGGTCTACGACGGCTGGTGCGCCGGTTCACGATCGTTCTACGGGGATCACATCCCGCACCCCGCAGCATTCGCCCCTAGCGGGAGGACCTTCTAGGGCGCCCTGTTCGTCTGCGGGCAGCGGCGCGGGTCCGGACAGCGAGCTGGGTCGGGAAGCTGCGACGAAGCGGCTGAGGGCTCCGGCCGCTGCCCGGTGAGGTTCTGCACTGTGCTGTATCTATGCAGACTGCTGCGGAGCTTGTTGAGCTGCTCACGCCTGGCCAGGCGACTGCAACTGTCCGGCGGCTGCTGCCGTGCCAGATCGCAAAGCGTTCGCTACGACAGCAACCCAAAACAAGGTCGATCCCTGGCTATAGACCGCGACGAAGGCGACGGCTGTTAAACCGCAGATGCCGAGACTCAGGGCGCGGTCCCGGAGTCGATCCAGACAACACACCATGGTTGACAGCAGGAGGACCAGGCCGACGACGATCTGACCCCACCAGTAGGGGGGATAGGTGGTGTCGGCGATGTAGGCCAGCCCGTATGCACCTTCACCGATGAGCACACCGCTGAGCGCGCCAGCTCCCAAGGCGGCGAGCCGTCCGCCGCGATGTCTTACCCAGGACGCGCCGAGGCCGAGTGGCGGACCGACGAGCAGGGCGGCAACGCCCCCAGAAGACGATCACTCGGGCCGAGGACGGGTACCCGAGCATGTTCGCGCCCACGATGTAGCCGGTGAGCAGCGCCAGCAATGACAGTGAACCGAACCTAGCAGCGGCGGCTGGAGTGGCAGCCAGCCAAGCGAGCAGGAACGCCAGCAGCGCCCAGGACCCGCTGGAGTTCGCCAGGGAGCCCACCTGCTCAGGCAGCCAGCCTTGTGCGAACGCAGTCACCACACCCATAACGACGGCGATCGAAGCCACCAGTAATGCTGCACGCCCGGACGAGAGGCGCTGGCGCCGTAGCGTGGCGTGATCCGATCGCCAGCGCCCTGGGGTAGGCATCCGGTGAGGTTATAAGGCACGTCCGGAACCCCGCCCCGCACGCGGACGTCCTTCCGACCAACCGTGTTGTGCGCTCGGCAGGATTCGAACCTGCGACCGGTGGATTAGAAGTCC
>JALYQN010000173.1 GCA_030855835.1 Actinomycetota bacterium
CAGCTCGCCGATGCGCACGAGGCGTTCACCGAGGAGCTGGGTTTCGCGCTGGTGGGCGGCTGCTGCGGCACCACCCCGGAGCACATCGCCGCCGTGGTGGACCGGGTCGGCGGCCGCGCGCCGAAGAAGCGCCGCCCCCACCCGGAGCCCGGCGTTGCGAGCCTGTACACCCACGTCCCGTTCCGCCAGGACGTGTCGTACCTGTCTATCGGCGAGCGCACCAACGCCAACGGGTCCAAGGCGTTTCGCGACGCGATGCTGGCTGAGCACTGGGACGACTGCGTCGAGATCGCCCGGGCGCAGACCCGCGACGGCGCGCACCTGCTCGACCTGTGCGTCGACTACGTCGGGCGCGACGGCGTCGCGGACATGGACCAGCTGGCGGTGCGGTTGGCGACGTCGTCAACGCTGCCGGTCGTGCTGGACTCCACCGAGCCGGCGGTGCTGCAGGCGGGCCTGGAGCGGTTGGCCGGGCGAAGCCTGATCAACTCGGTCAACTACGAGGACGGCGACGGCCCCAGCTCGCGGATCGCCGCCGTGATGCCGATGGTGCGCGAGCACGGCGCGGCGGTGGTGGCGCTGACCATCGACGAGGACGGGCAGGCGCGCACAGCGGAGTGGAAGGTGCAGGTGGCCGAGCGGCTCATCGCCGACCTCACGGGGCGGTGGGGGATGCGGGTCGACGACATCCTCGTCGACTGCCTCACGTTCCCGGTCACCACCGGCCAGGAGGAGACCCGCCGCGACGCCCTGGAGACGATCGAGGCGATCCGCGAGCTCAAGCGCCGGCACCCGACAGTGCAGACCACCCTCGGCGTGTCCAACGTGTCCTTCGGGGTCAACCCGGCCGCCCGTGCGGTGCTGAACTCGGTTTTCCTGCACGAATGCGTCGAGGCCGGGCTGGACTCTGCGATCGTGCATGCGGCCAAGATCCTCCCCCTGGCGCGGATCCCGGACGAGCAGCGCGAGATTGCCCTCGACCTGGTGTATGACCGCCGACGCCCCGGCTACGACCCGCTGCAGCGCCTGCTCGAGGTGTTCTCGGGCGTCACCACCGCCGACACCCGGGCCGACCGGGCCGCCGAGCTCGCCGCGCTGGCCCTGCCCGAGCGGCTGCAGCGGCGGATCGTGGACGGTGAGCGCAAGGGACTCGGCGACGACCTCGCCCAGGCGCTCGGGGAGGGCCGGGCCGCGCTGGCGATCATCAACGAGGATCTGCTGGCCGGCATGCGGACCGTGGGCGAGCTGTTCGGGTCCGGCGAGATGCAGCTGCCGTTCGTGCTGCAGTCGGCCGAGGTGATGAAGGCCGCGGTCGCCCACCTCGAGCCGTACATGGAGCAGACCGACGAGCAGGGCAAGGGCACCATCGTCCTGGCCACCGTGCGGGGCGACGTACACGACATCGGCAAGAACCTCGTCGACATCATCCTCACCAACAACGGGTACACGGTGATCAACCTCGGCATCAAGCAGCCGGTCAACTCGATTCTGGAGGCGGCCGAGGAGCATGACGCCGATGTGATCGGCATGTCGGGCCTGCTGGTCAAGAGCACCGTGATCATGCGGGAGAACCTGGAGGAGCTGAACCAGCGCGGCCAGGCCGCCCGCTGGCCGGTGATCCTCGGCGGCGCCGCGCTGACCCGCGCGTACGTGGAGGAAGACCTGGCCGGCCTGTACGAGGGCGAGGTCCGCTACGCCCGGGACGCGTTCGAGGGCCTGCGGCTGATGGACGCGCTGATCGCCGTGCAGCGCGGCGAGCCCGGGGCAGCCCTGCCCGAGCTGCGGACCCGCCGGGTGCGACGGATCGCCCGCGACGCAGGAGCCGACGGATCGGCGGTCGAGGTGCCAGCCCGGTCTGACGTGGCCGTGGACAACCCGGTCCCCACCCCGCCGTTCTGGGGCTCACGCATCGTCAAGGGCGTCGCGGTGGCCGAGATCGCCGAGTGGCTCGACGAGCGCGCGACGTTCATGGGGCAGTGGGGGCTGCGCGGCTCCCGCGGCGGCGGTGGCCCGACGTACGAGGAGCTGGTGGAGACCGAGGGTCGGCCCCGGTTGCGGGCGCTGCTGGAGCGGGTGCAGACCGACCGGGTGATGGAG
>JALYQN010000187.1 GCA_030855835.1 Actinomycetota bacterium
ACGTGGAGGGCTACGGCGCCACCCTGCTGCACCGCACCCGCGAGAGCGACCTGCTGATGGCGGCCGGCATGGATCACCTCGTGGACGGGCCCGGCCGGGTCACCGTGGACGTGGACGCCCGGCCGGACTGGGCCCGCACGACCGTGGTCTGCCCCCTCGAGCCCGGGCAGCAACTGCGGGTGACCAAGCTGCTGGCGTACGGCTGGTCCAGCCTGCGGTCCGCGCCCGCTCTGCGCGACCAGGTGGCGGCCGGGCTGCTGGGCGCGCGCTACTCCGGCTTCGACGGCCTCCTAGCCGACCAGCGCAACTTCCTGGACGACTTCTGGGACGCCGCCGACGTCGAGATCGACGGTGACGTCGAACTGCAGCAGGCAGTGCGATTCGGGCTGTTCCACGTGCTGCAGTCCAGTGCCCGGGCCGAGCGCAGGTTCATCCCGGCGAAGGGGCTGACCGGCCCCGGCTACGACGGGCACTCGTTCTGGGATACCGAGGGCTTCGTCCTGCCACTGCTCACGTACGCGCTGCCCGAGGCCGCGGCGGACGCGATCCGCTGGCGCCACTCCACGCTGGAGCTGGCCAAGGAGCGGGCCAGCACGCTTGGTCTGGCCGGCGCAGCCTTCCCGTGGCGCACCATCCGCGGGCAGGAGTGTTCCGGCTACTGGCCGGCTGGCACCGCCGCCTTCCACGTCAACGCCGACATCGCGATGGCGGTCGAGCGGTACCGGCTGGCGACCGGCGACGACAGCCTGGAGGAGGAGGTGGGTCTCGAGCTGCTGGTCGAGACCGCTCGGCTGTGGGCCTCGCTGGGTCATCACGACCTGCGCGGCGGCTGGCACCTGGACGGGGTGACCGGCCCGGACGAGTACTCGGCAATCGCCAATGACAACGTCTTCACCAACCTGATGGCCGCACGCAACCTGCAGGCCGCGGCCGACGCGGTGGCCCGGCATCCGCGACTGGCCACCTTGCTGGAGGTCGGTGTGGAGGAGTCCGCCTCGTGGCGGGCCGCCGCCGCTGATGTGCATGTGCCCTACGACGCCGAGCTCGGCGTGCACGAGCAGTCCGAGGGGTTCACCCGGCTGCAGGAGTGGGACTTCCCGGCGTACCGCGGCCGCTACCCGCTGATGCTGCACGCCCCGTACTTCGACCTGTACCGCAAGCAGGTGATCAAGCAGTCCGACCTGCTGCTGGCCTTGCACTGGTGCGGCGACGCCTTCAGCGACGACGACAAAGCCCGCAACGTCGACTACTACGAGCGCCGTACGGTGCGGGACTCGTCACTGTCAGCCTGCACGCAGGCGGTCATGGCAGCCGAGGTTGGCCACCTCGACCTTGCCTGCGACTACGCGTACGAGGCGGCGATGGTCGACCTGCGGGACCTGCACCGCAACACCCGCGACGGCCTGCACATGGCCTCGCTGGCCGGCACATGGACGGCGCTGGTGGCCGGCTTCGGAGGCATGCGTGACCACGGCGGGGTGCTGTCGTTCAACCCGGCGCTGCCGGACGGGATCACCCGGCTGCGCTTCTCGCTGCGCTGGCGTGGCGCCCGGCTGCACGTCACCGTGCAGACCGGGACGGTGACCTACACCGTCGCCGCCGAGCCGGACACCGAGGTCACGGTCCAGCATGCCGGTGAGGAGCTGACCCTCAGCCCGGACAAGCCGGTCACCCGGACCCTGCACCGCCGGCGCCCGCAGCTGCCACGCCCGACCCAGCCCCCAGGCCGCACCCCCGCCCCGCGGGGCGGATCCCCCCGGTAAGGGATAGTCCGCTCCGGCGCCACCCGAGCAACGACAGTCCACGAGAGGACTGACATGTTCTACCCCACCCGGATCCTCGGCGGTCCCGCCGACGGGGGGATCACGGTCTCTGCCCTCGGCCTGGGCTGTATGGGGATGAGCGAGTTCTACGGCGGAAGCGACGACGCCGAGTCGCGGGCGATCCTGCACCGCGCCTTGGACCTCGGCGTGACGTTCCTCGACACCGCCGCCATGTACGGCAAGGGCGCCAACGAACGCCTCGTCGGCGAGGTTGTCCGCGAGCGCCGGGGCGAGGTCGTCATCGCCACCAAGTTCGGCATCGAACGCGACGAGGACGGCACCCGCGTCGACGGATCGCCGGGCAACGTGCGCTTGAGCATCGACGCCTCGCTGCGGCGACTCGGCATCGAGCACGTCGACCTGTGGTACCAGCACCGCATCGACCCCGAGGTGCCGATCGAAGAGACCGTCGGCGCAATGGCCGAGCAGGTCGAATCGGGCAAGGTACGCCACCTGGGCCTGTCCGAGGCCAGCGCGGACACCCTGCGCCGAGCCAGCGCCGTACACCCGCTGGCTGCGCTGCAGACCGAGTGGTCGCTGTGGTCGCGCGACCTCGAGGCGGAGGTGCTGCCGACGGCCAAGCAGCTCGGGATCGGGGTGGTCGCCTACAGCCCGCTCGGACGTGGCTTCCTGACCGGCCAGATCACCTCGGTCGACGACCTCGACGCCGACGACTTCCGCCGGTACAACCCGCGCTTCGCCGAGGAGCACCTGCAGACCAATCTGGCGCTGGTCGAGCGGGTGCGCGAGATCGCCTCGGACCTGGGGGTCACCCCGGGGCAGCTGGCGTTGGCCTGGCTGCTGCATCAAGGCGACGACGTGGTGCCGATCCCGGGCACCAGGTCGCCCGAACGGCTGGAGGAGAACGCCGCCGCCGCCGAGATCCGTCTTGATGACAACACCCTGCACCGGCTGAACGAGGCCGCGCCGGTCGGTGCCGCGAGCGGCGAGCGCTATCCCGACATGTCCAGCGTGCGCGGCGAGTCCGGCCCGAGCCAGTGACCACCCCGGCTACCCCCGGAATGGCCGTGGTCGGTGGCGGGCCGGCCGGGTTGGAGGCGGTCCGGGGGTATCTCGACTCCGGTGGCGCGGGCCCGGTGACGATGCTGTCCGACGACGTCGCACCGCCGTACGCGCGGCCCCCGCTGTCGATAGACTTCCTGCGCGGCGAGCTCGGCGAGAACCAGCTGCCGATGGCGGACGCGGCGTGGTGGAACTCGGGTCGGGTGCGACTGCGCCTCGGAACCGTCGTCGAGCGCCTGGACCACGCCGACCGGGCGCTGTTGCTCACGGGCGGGGAGCGGCTGCCGTACTCGGTCTGCGTGCTCGCGATCGGCTCGGAGCCGACCCCGCTCCCGGTCGCCGGTGCCGACCATCCGCAGGTCCGGCAGCTGCGCTCGTTGGCTCAAGGACGAACGCTGCGGGATGCTGCGGCGACGGCAACGAACGCGGTCGTCGTAGGTAGCGGCTTCATCGGTTGCGAGGCGGCCGCCTCGCTGGCCATGCGTGGCCTGTCGGTAACGCTGCTCGCGCAGGAGGAACGTCCGCAGCAGGCCCGGCTCGGGCCGGCGGTGGGGGAGCGAATCGCCGGGTGGCTGCGCGACGCCGGGGTAGAACTGGTGTTGCCGTGCGAGGTGCAGGCCATCGTGGACGGGCGCCGCGTGGAGATCGCCGGCCGGGCGCCGGTCGAGGCCGAGCTAGTGCTGGTCGCGGCCGGGATCACGCCGCGGGCCGAGCTGGCGGGCGCTGCCGGGCTCGCCGTCGACGACGGTCGCGTCGTTGTCGACTCGCGGATGCGAACCAGCGTGCCGGGGGTGTGGGCGGCGGGTGACGTCGCGCTCGCACACAACGAGCTCGCGGGGCGCCGACTTGCCGTCGAGCACTGGGGCGAGGCGTTGGCGATGGGCCGGGTGGCCGGCGCCGACGCAGCCGGTGGCGAGACCTCTTGGGCCGAGGCACCCGGCTTCTGGTCGGACATCAGAGGGCACATGCTCAAAGTACGTAGCGTGGGGCGACGGCTTCGACACCACCCGGTTCGTCGACCACGGCAGCGGCTTCACCGTCTGGTACGGCAGCGGTGGCGTCACCGTCGGGGTGCTGACGTACCTGGCCGACGAGGACCACGAGCGCGGCCGGCAGCTCGTGGAGTCGGCGGCACCCATGCCGTGAGCGGGTCAGCGTCCGGAGATCATTGCCTCGAGCACCGAGCGCGCCGACGTCGGAGCGCTACCGATCTGGGTCCCCAGCGTCGGGCCTGTAACGGCGAACTCGCCCCGTCGCGCGGCGCGGAACAAGCCGAGGGTGCAGTCTGCTGCAGCGATCACAATCTGTCGTTGCCATCGATACGTTTAGTCCAGGTGGTGCAGACCGTAGGAGTGCGCGACGACGTCCGTACGGGCATCGTCGACGGAGCCGCCCAGCTGTTGCGCGAACTGGGCGCACAGGCGGTGACCACGCGCGCGGTGGCGCAGGCGGCAGGGGTGCAGGCCCCGACCATCTACCGCCTGTTCGGTGACAAGGACGGCCTCATCGACGCGGTCGCCGAGCACGTCATGGCGATCTACGTCGACACCAAGTCAGTCGCGTCCGGACAAGCCGAGGGCGATCCCGTTGCGGACCTGCGTGCTGGGTGGCAGCTGCACGTGGAGTTCGGA
>JALYQN010000208.1 GCA_030855835.1 Actinomycetota bacterium
CCTTCGTACTGCCCATGGAGCCCGTGCCGCCCCGGTTCGGCCTCACCCAGACCGTCGGTGCGCTGGGCTCACCGCGGGCCGCCGCGCGGCTCGTCGCCGAGGCGTCCGCCCGGATCCAGGGGTGCCCCGACCGGTTGCCGTCGGTCAGCGTCGACGGTCCGCTCGTGGTAGGGGACAGCGGTGTCCGGGGCCGGGTGTGGCGCCTGACGTACGAGCTGCCGCGCGGCGAGGTGTTCCACCGGGTCGGACTCGTGCGCAACGGGCGCGCCGTCACCCAGCTCACCCTCTCGCCGACGTCGCGCCTCGACCCGGGTCGGGCCGCGTTCGTACGGCTGACGCTACGGGCCGGCGAGCGGCTGGCCGAACTGCCCTAGGGCGCCGCTACGGCCGCTCGCAGCAGCTGGGCGGTCTCGCTCGGCGTCTTGCCGACCTGCACCCCGGCCGCCTCCAGCGCCTGCTTCTTGGCCTCCGCGGTGCCTGAGGTCCCGGAGACGATGGCGCCGGCGTGGCCCATCGTCTTGCCCTCCGGAGCGGTGAAGCCGGCCACGTACGCGACTACCGGCTTGGTCAGGTTGGCCTCGATGTAGTCGGCGGCGCGCTCCTCGGCGTCACCACCGATCTCACCGACCATGATGATCGCGTCGGTCTCGGGGTCGTCCTGGAACGCCGCCAGGCAGTCGATGTGAGTGGTGCCGATGATCGGGTCGCCCCCGATCCCCACCGCGGTGCTGAACCCGATGTCGCGGAGCTCATACACCAGCTGGTAGGTCAGCGTGCCGGACTTGCTCACCAGACCGACCCGGCCCTTCCCGGCGATGTCGGCCGGGATGATGCCGGCGTTGGACTCGTCCGGGGTGATGACTCCCGGACAGTTCGGCCCGACGATGCGCGTGCTGCCAGCTGCCTGCGCGGCGGCGACGAACGCCGCGGTGTCATGCACCGGCACCCCCTCGGTGATGACGACGACCAACCCGACCGAGGTGTCCACCGCCTCGAGGACCGCGTCCTTGGTGAAGGCGGGCGGGACGAACACCACCGACACGTCGGCGCCGGTGGCCTCGACGGCCTCCTTGACCGTTCCGAAGACCGGCAGCTCGGAGCCGTCGAAGCCTACGGTGCTGCCGGCCTTGCGGGCGTTGACGCCGCCGACGATGGTGCTTCCGGACGCCAGCATCCGACCTGTGTGCCGCTGCCCCTCAGAGCCGGTCATGCCCTGCACGACGATGCGCGAACCCGCACTCAGGAAGATCGACATCTGCGCCCTCGTTTCTGTCCGTGCTACCTGGCGGCGGCCAGCTCGGCGGCCTGGCGCGCGGCACCGTCCATGGTGTCGACCAGGGTCACCAACGGGTGCGCAGCCTCGGCCAGGATGCGCCGCCCCTCCTCGACGTTGTTGCCGTCCAGCCGTATCACGAGCGGCTTGGTGGCTGCGTCGCCGAGGATCTCGAGCGCGTCGACGACACCTTTCGCGACCGCGTCGCAGGCGGTGATGCCGCCGAAGACGTTGACGAACACGCTGCGTACCTGCGCGTCGCCGAGCACGATGTCCAGACCGGCGGTCATGACCTCCGCGCTGGCGCCGCCGCCGATGTCGAGGAAGTTGGCCGGGCGCACCGCTCCGCCGGCTCCGTCCGGCAGGTCTTCCCCGGCGTAGGCCACCACGTCGAGGGTGGACATCACCAGCCCGGCACCGTTGCCGATGATGCCGACGGAGCCGTCGAGCTTGACGTAGTTGAGGTCCTTGCTCTTGGCGCGGGCTTCGAGGGAGTCGCCGGCCGCATCGTCGGCGAACTCGGCGCGGTCGGGGTGCCGGAAGTCCGCGTTGGCGTCGAGGGTCACCTTGCCGTCGAGCGCCTCCAGCGTGCCGTCGCCGAGCCGGGCGAGCGGGTTCACCTCGACCAGGCTGGCGTCGGCGTCGATGAACACCCGCCAGAGCTTCTGCGCCATGTCGACGGCGGCGTCGGTGACCTCGGCCGGGAACCGCGCCTGCGCCACGATCTCGCGGGCCAGGGCCTCGTCCACGCCGGAGCCCGGGTCGATGGCCACCTGTGCGACCGCGTCGGGGTGGGTGTGGGCGACCTCCTCGATCTCTACCCCGCCCTCCACACTTGCGATCGCGAGGTAGGCCCGGTTCGACCGGTCGACGACGTACGAGAAGTAGTACTCCTCGACGATGTCGGCCGTCGGCGCGATCAGCACCCGGCGTACCTCATGGCCCTTGATGTCCATGCCGAGGATGTCGGCCGCCAGGTCACGGGCCTCGTCCGGTGTCTGCGCGAGCTTCACCCCCCCGGCCTTGCCGCGGCCACCGGCCTTGACCTGCGCCTTGACCACGACCCGCCCGCCGAGCCGCTCGGCACCCGCTCGAGCCTCGTCCGGGGTGGTCGCGACCACACCTACAGTGACCGGCACGTCGTGCTTGGCGAACAGCTGCTTCGCCTGGTACTCCATCAGGTCCATGGCAGGCCGTCCCTTGGTTCAGCTGCTCGCGTCGACGACGTTGGCATCGACCCAGGCAGCGATCTCGGTCGTCGTCGCCCCGGGCGTGAAGATGGTGGCCACCCCCTCGGCCCGCAGCGGGGCGATGTCGTCCTGCGGGATGATCCCTCCTCCGAACACCACGATGTCGGACGCGTCCCGCTCGGCCAGCAGCTGCAGGATCTTGCGGAACAGGGTCATGTGCGCACCGGACAGCACCGACACCCCGATCGCGTCGGCGTCCTCGGCAATGGCGGTCTCCACGATCTGCTCGGGCGTCTGGTGCAGACCGGTGTAGATG
>JALYQN010000230.1 GCA_030855835.1 Actinomycetota bacterium
GATGTTCGGCAGCATGCTGCTCGCCGTCGGCACCATCGTGGTCACCAGCACGGTGATGCTCGCCGCCCTGGGGTTGTTCGCCGAACCGCTGCTTGGCAAGACGTTCGACGAACCCGACGCCATCGACGTGCTGCTCGTGCTGATGTTCCTTGCCCCGATGGAGGCACTGGACCAGGTCTTCGTGTCCTTGTTCGCGGTCTTCTCCCGGCCACGGGCGATCTTCATCCGCAAGTACCTGTTGACGCCGGGGCTGCGCCTGGCCGTGGTGCTGGCGCTCGTCCTCTTCGACGGTGACGTGTTCACGTTGGCCGCTGGGTACGTCGGCACTCAGCTGGTGGGCATCGGTGTCTACCTGGCGCTGCTGATCCAGGTGCTACGAGAACGCGGGATCCTCCACCACCTGCGGCTGCGCCGCATCGTGTGGCCGTTCCGCGCGGTCTTCTCCTTCTCCATCCCGACCATGACCAACGAGCTGGTCGTGCTGGCGACTCACCTCGGCACGGTCGTGATGCTCGGCGCCTACTACGGCGCGGCGCAGGTCGCGGAGTACCGCGCGGTGATGCCGGCCGCGCGGCTCAACCAGGTCGTTTTCCAGACCTTTCTCACGCTGTTCCTGCCCATGGCCGCGCGGCTGCATGCCCGCGGCGAGTACGGCAATCTGCGCGACGCCTACTGGCGGTCGTCGGTCTTCCTGGCCGTCTTCACCTTCCCGGTGTTCGCCATGACGGGCCTGTTCGCCCCGGCGACCACTGTGACGTTGTTCGGGGAGCGCTACGCCTCGTCCGGGTCGGTGCTGATGGCGCTCTCGCTGGGCTACTACTTCAGCGTCGCGCTCGGCTTCAACGTGTTCGTCCTGCAGGTGTACGGCCGGCTGCGCTACCTCGTGATCTCGAACATCTGTGTCGCAGGGGTCAACCTGGCCCTCGCCCTCGTGCTGATCGACCGGTACGGCGCGCTGGGCGCGGCCATCGCGAACGCGTCCACGATGATCGGGCAGAACATCGCCAACCAGCTGGTGCTGGCTGCGACCATGCGGGCGCACGGTGAAGCACGCACAAGCTACCTGCGGCCCTACCTGGCCATCGGAGCGGTCGCTGCGGTGCTTGCCGTCGTCGACTACGCGCTGGAGCCCGGAATCTTCTGGGCCCTGGGGATCGCCGCGGCCGGGTCCGCGGTGGTGCTGCGGCTCAGCCGGCGGTGGTTGCACCTCGCCGATCTCTTCCCCGAGCTCCTGCGGGTGCCGGTGCTGGGTCGGCTGGTGCGCTGAGCAGGCGGGTTGGGGCGCGTCAGTGCTGCGCGGCCCAGGAAGGCGGCAGTGTGACGCCGACGTTGGCCAGCTGCTTGGCGAGGTTCGCAGTGTGGGGACGGTAGAAGTCGGTCACCCTCGCTCTGGCCGAGGCTGACATCGTCGGCTCAGCAGGAGCCCGGTTGACCGAGTAGTACGCCTGCCGCAATAGCCGCTTGGCCCGCTCGTGCCGGTGGAAGAAGTGCTCGCCGCGGCGGTTGAGTGCCAGCGCCATCTGCTGCAGGCGCCGGTGTCGGTACTGCTCGGCCTTGTTGTTGACGTTGAAGGCCTGCGTGTCCAGGGCGGACGCGTCCATGCCGAGCCAGCTGCAGATGTCACCGACTGTTGCCAGCGGGTCGGCGACGACGTCGTCGAAGAACACGACGCGGAAGTCAGCACCGAACACCTCCAGCCAGTCGTCGAGCCAGGTGTCGTAACAGCCGCCGCCCAGACCCCAGTACGGCTGGTTCTCGAAAGTCGCATCGGTTCCGGCGTCGTGCAGCTGCTCACACCGGTCGAGGTAGGCGTCGAACGTCATGTCCCGCGGTATGCGGGTGCGGCTCTTGACGAACTGGAACCAGGACCAGCATCGGTCGGCCGGTGCGCGCAGGCTGACCACGGTCCGCAGCCCGGGGAGCGTCTGTCGCATCGCCTGGGCCACCTTGGCGCCGCCGGAGAAGTACCCGGGAGTCGCCTCGAGCACGTAGGGCTCGGTGCAGTGGCTGAAGTGTGCGGCGTACGACTCGAGCGGCGCCAACTGCTCCCCGTACCGCAGTGAGCTGAAGTAGCGCACCTCCTTGACGTCCGATGTACCGACGTCCGGATGGTGGCCCAGATACCTGAACAGCGAGGTGGTGCCACCGCGGCTGACGCCGACGATGGCCACGTTGGGCAACCGGGTCTGGATCGATACGGCGCTGCGGGCCACTGTCTACCTTTCGTACACCCCGTACGGACCCCCTGTATGACGCGGGCCAAGGGTACTGCCTGGGGCAGTCGTGCGGAACGGACCAAAACCCCCCGAAAGGGGACGGGAACCGTTCGGTGCGCCATCTCCAGCCGGGCTAAGAGGTCGGGAATGCGGCGAGGTACGGCGAGCGCCCCAGGCGCACCACGCCCTCGAAGTCCCCGGCGGCGTACAGGTGGTCGCTCGAGGCGGTCAGGGCCCAGACCCCGGGGTAGGACGCCTTCATCTCGGGTGCGAACCCTGGGTCGACGGCGCCGGTGGCCGGGACCACCGCGGCCAGCTGCGCGCGCGGCTGCTGGTTGAACTGTCTGAAGTGCCCGCCGAGATAGAGCAGGCCGTCCGCGACCGTGGCGGCCTGGACGTCACCGTCGGCTTGCGTCACCCAGCGCGGCCGGTTGAGGCCAAGGGTGTAGGCGCCGGCCCATCCGCCTGGGCCGGAGGCACCGACGTAGACGTGCTGCCCATCGGTGGCCACGTCCCAGTAGGTGGAGCAGCTTGCGCACACTCGGCGGGGGGCCCACGGGCTTAGGGCTCCGGAGGTGAGGTCGAGCGCGGCCAGCGACTGCCGCGGCGACCCGTTGACGGCGCCGAACGTGCCGGCGGCAACCAGCGACCGGCCGACCCGGGTCAGGCCGTACACCGGCTTGTCGGTGAAGGCGCTGAATGCGGGGTCACGCTCGCCGGTGCTGAGGACCAGGGCGGCCAAGCCCTTCTGGCCGCTGCCTTCGACCGAGCTGAACGTGCCGCCGACGTAGAGCCGATCGTCGACGACCAGCAGGTCACGCACCATCCCGGTGGCACTGGGTTTCCAGGACGAGATGACCGAGCCGTCAGCAGTCGACAGCGCTGCCAGGTGGCGACGAACCTCACCGCCCACGCTGACGAACGCGCCCCCGGCGAACAACCGGGTGCCGTCGGGCGAGATCGCGAGCGCGCGGACGTCGGCATCCGCGGAGGCCGACCATCCCGGCAGTGGCTCGCCGGTGCCGGCATCGAGGGCCGCGAGGTGCTGGGCTGGCATGACGGCGCCGGTTGAGGGGTTGCGCAGACTGGTGAACGGGCCACCGATGTAGACGACGCCAGCACGCTCCACCACCGCGTGCACGGGGCCGTCTGGCTGCCACGCCGAGCTCGCTGGCGGGTCGTCGAACCGCGCGTACGCCGGGAGCGCTGTCGTCACGACCGTCGCGGTGGCCGCGAGGAGGATGGTCGCGGTGGCACGGACGGTGCGGGTTGCGCTGGACAAAAGACACTTCTGGCGGGTGGTGGCGGTGGGGCTCTCCCGATGGAGGTTAGGTCGCTCGTGCCCGTCTTGGTGCCGCATGACGGCTATGCCGGGTCACCGTCACAGACGGTGACCGCGGCGATTGCCGACTACTGCCAGCCCTTGGGCAGCACCACGAAGTCGTCCCAACTGATCTTGCCCTGGAGGCAGTCGACGCTGAGGTTCGTGCCGGCCCACGGGTTGTAGCTGGACGACGTCTGCTCACCCTTGAGCTGCGACGACGAGCCGCTGTTGTCCCCGAGGTAGCAGCCGTTCTGCTGCAGCGTGCGGGCGACCACAAGCGCCCCGCTGGTCAGTCCCCGGCCCGGCAGGTTCACCTCCGGTCGGATGGCGATGCGGACACCCTCAGCGCCCCAGCCGGACTTGTTGTTCTCGGCGCCGACCATGGGTGAGCAGAAGCCGGCCGCGGTGCTGGTCTCTACGAAGAACATCTGCAGGACGTACCCGAGGCCAGTGTTGTTGGCGATGGCGGCCTTCAGCACGTCGGCACGGATCACCATGCTGTCGGTGATGCGGCCCCGGGAGTTGAAGTTGCGCCGGTCGTTCGAGCGAGGATTGCGCCCGTCCAGCCCGTTGCTGGAGTGGTGGAAGACCGCGGCGGCCGAGACCCTGATCGTTCGCGATGCCTTGTTGGGAACGACGTCCGCGCAGAACAGGGAGTAGCCGAAGGTCGGGTCCACGATGAGGAACGGCCGGTCCTGGGTGCCGGTGGGAATCCGGTCCACGACCGAGTCAGCCATGTGGAAGCCCTGGCTGGCGAGGATGCCCGTCTGGCTGCTGGTGCCCGTCGAGATCTTCCACACCGGATCGCCCGGCCTGGACAGGTGGAAGGTGGTTCCCCACTGGTTCGACCCGGTGCCGGTGATCTTCGGCCAGCTGAAGGCCCTCTGGTCAGGGTGCGAACGCATGAACGCCCTGAACGACGTCGTTGCGGCGCCATCGACCGGCGCGCCGGTGACCGGCTTGCGGAACAGGCTGTCGGCACCATAGGGGATGAAGGGAGTCTCGGCCGCTACCGCCGACTGGGGCAGCCACACCCCGGTGGCGCTTAGGGTGGCAGCTGCGAGCCCGCCCTTGAGAAAGGTGCGGCGGCTCGGGGTGGGGCTTAATGGGGAAGGCATCTGTGTTCACTCTCCGTCAGTTGTCGTGTACTGAGAGTGACCACTGGGGCGGGTGAGGGCTACGGAACGAGTCCGCAGATCCGACAACCGAGGGCCCGAGTTGGCCGGCCGGCTGCACCCAGATCAGCCGAACGGTCGACCCGGTTGGCGTAATGTGCCGCTCTGCACCCCGACGGAGGGCAGGTGAGCGAGGTGCCGGACGAGGACCTGGTGACGGTTGTGGTCCCCGCGCTCGACGAGGAGCAGTTTCTCGGCCCCTGCCTCGACTCGATCCGTGCCCAGGACCACCGCAACCTGCAGATCGTGGTGGTCGACGGAGGGTCGGCCGACGACACCGTCGGCGTCATCCGCCGCGCGATGGCAGCCGACGACCGGGTCGAGCTGCTGCACAGTCCGCGCCGGAACATCCCGACATCGCTCAACCTGGCGGTCGCGCAGGCCCGCGCACCATGGCTGTTGCGCGTCGACGCACACTCGATCGTCGACCCGACGTACGTGCGTCGGTCGGTGACCCGGCTGATGGAGGACTCGTGGGGGGGAGTCGGTGGCCGCAAGGACGGGGTCGGCCGCACGCCGGCCGGACGCGCCATCGCGGTGGCCATGGCAAGCCGCTTCGGCGTCGGGAACTCGACGTACCATCACGGCACCGAGGTGCAGGAGGTCGGCCACATCCCGTTCGGTGCCTACCCGGTGGAGCTGGTCCGCGATCTGGGT
>JALYQN010000267.1 GCA_030855835.1 Actinomycetota bacterium
CAGGGGGGCGCGTTGGACGGGCAGAGCGCCGGACACATTCTGGACGTGTACTACCCCGGCACCAGGGTCGGCGTCACCCGCGGCCGCATTCGGATCCTGCTGTCCACTCCCGCCGCGCGCGGTGTCGTCGTCGGTGCGCAGCCCCGGCTGTCGGTGCGCCGGGTCGCCACCGGCGCGCGGTGGCGACTGCCAGACCTGGCGGGGCCCACGCAGTGGCGGCTGCGCTGGACCTCGGCACACTCGACCACGCTCGAGATGCACCGCCGTGGCAGCTGGCAGCCGTCCCCCCGCAAGCGCTGGCGCTCGATCGACGGGGCCGCGGAGCTGGTCGGCGGCGGACCGGTCGAGCTGTTCCGCGCTGGGGAGCCGACGCCTTACCGCGGTGCTCTGCGCACCTACGCGGGAAACCCCGACACCATGTCGGTCGTCAACGTCCTGGACATGGACAGATATCTGTTCGGCGTCGTGCCGCGGGAGTCGCCGGCGTCGTGGGAACCGGCCGCTCTGCAGGCACAGGCGGTCGCGGCCCGCACGTACGCGCAGTTCCACCGCCAGCGAGCACGAGACGGTTCCGCCGGCCATGGCGGGTATGACCTGTGCGACACCACGTCGTGCCAGGTGTACGGAGGCCGCAGCGACGAGGTGGCGACGACCAATGCCGCCGTAAGGGCGACCAGCGGGACGATCCGCACCTGGCGGGGCGAGCCGATCATCGCCGAGTACTCGTCGTCCAACGGCGGCCAGTCCGTCGGCACGGCGCTGCCCTACCAGCGGTTCCGGGCCGACCGGTTCGACGGCTGGTCGGGCAACCCGAATCGCTCCTGGTCGACCACTGTCGACGGCGGCCGGGTGGCCGAGATCTGGGGCCTCGGTCGGCTGAGCGACGTGCGGGCGGTGACCCGCGACGGGCATGGCAGGTGGGGCGGCCGGATCGATACGCTGCGGCTGGTGGGCACGAAGCGCACGGTGACCGTGTCGGGCGACACGCTGCGGCTGGCCCTCGGCCTTCGCTCCACCTACCTGCGCATCCAGGTGGTCTGAGCCGTCCTCGGCGAGCTGTGGCTCCACATCATGGCCGAGCAGCCAGCGCCCTCGGACGCGGTGGTGGCCGCGACGGGGCTGGTCGCTGCGGCGCTGGTGTGGACGACTGCGTGGTCCACCACCCGGCACATGGTGACCCTGGTGCATGAGGGCGCGCACGCAGTCGTGGCGCTGGTGACTGGACGCCGACTGGTGAGCATCCGCTTGCACTCCGACACGTCCGGACTGACCGTGTCGCGAGGGCGGCCGTCCGGGCCGGGGATGGTGGTCACCATCGCCGCCGGCTACATCGGGCCGGGGGTGCTGGGGCTGGCCGCCGCCCGGCTGCTCGGCGCCGGCCACGCGGTGGGGCTGCTCTGGCTGGTGCTGGGCCTGCTGGCGCTGCTGCTGGTGCAGATCCGCAACTGGTTCGGGCTGTGGTCGGTGCTGGTCAGCGGGGCCGTCGTGCTGGCGGTGTCCTGGCGGCTGCCGGGCGCCGCGCAGTCGGCCTTCGCCTACGTGCTGACCTGGTTCTTGCTGTTGGCAGCCCCGCGGCCGGTGCTCGAGCTGCAGGGCTCGCGGCGGCGACGCTCGCAGCGCTCCGACGCCGACCAGCTGGCGCGGCTGACCCGGCTGCCGGCGATCGGGTGGGTGGGTCTGTTCCTCGTCGTCACGGTCGGGTCGCTCGGGCTCGGGGGCTGGTGGCTGCTAGCGGACGTGCTGTGACCGGCCACTGTGCCGCGGCTGGGCACGTTCTGCGTGGCCGGTCCGCAGGAGGGTGAACTGATTCGGCGAAACCACATTGTCTCGGAGGAGGGTGGTTGCCATGCTCGACCTGGACCCGGCTGCGCGCGAGATGATCTGCCTGCTGGAAGGCGTCGCAGCCGACCAGCTGGCTGACCCCACCCCCTGTACGGACACCACGGTGGGCGCCCTGCTGGACCACATCACTGGACTTGCACTCGCCTTCACCCTGGCGGCCCGCAAGTCCACCCCGCCCGCCGGCGACACCACCGGCAGCGGCCCACCCAAACCGTCCGCGGACACCCTCGACCCCAACTGGCGCACCGTGCTGCCCGAGCGGCTCGGGGCGCTGGTCGACGCCTGGCGCGACCCGGCAGCCTGGGAGGGCACCGCCGAGGCGGGTGGGGTGACGATGCCGGCCGCAGACATGGGCGTGGTCGCCTTGGACGAGCTGGTGCTGCACGGCTGGGACCTGGCCCGCGCGACCGGTCAGCCGTTCCGCTGCGACGAGCAGAGCACCGCGGCGGTCCTCGCCTTCACCACCGCCTCAGCGCAGCCGGAGTTCGCGGGCTCCCGGGACGGCCTGTTCGGCCCGGTCGTCGACGTATTGCCGGACGCACCGGCCTTCGACCGCGCCCTGGGGTTGGCCGACCCGCGACCCGCACGCGAATTGCGGGAAGGTGGCTGGGTTCGGGCATTCAGAACCAGCCAACTTCCCGCAATTGCGAGGGGCGGGCTGCCGGGTCAGGGCCCGGGGTGGCGGCGCAGGCCGCTGGCCCGCACGATCGGGCGCGAGACGGCCAGCCGCACGGCGTCCACCGAACCGAGCACGCGTACCCGCTGCTCCGCGCGGGTCACCGCGGTGTAGAACAGCTCGCGGGTAAGCAGCGGCGAGTCGGCCGGCGGGAGCACCAGCGACACCCGCTCGAACTGGCTGCCCTGCGCGCGGTGCACGGTAGTGGCGTGCACGGTCTGCACGGCCGACAGCCGGTTGGGGCTGAGCAGCAGGGCCTTCCCGGCGCGGCCGAAGGCGGCGACGATCCCACGGTCGGGATGGCGGACGACGACGCCGGTGTCGCCGTTGTACAGCCGCACGTCGTAGTCATTGGCGGTGACCAGCAGCGGGCGGCCGACATACCACTCGCCCTCGGCCTGCCCCCTGCTCCGATAGCCGGCGAGATCGGTGGCCAGCCAGCCCTCGATCTCGTCGGTCCAGCGGGCCACGCCGTACGGTCCGCGCCGGTGGGCGCACAGCAGGCGGTGTCGCCCAAGCATGCGCAACGCCGTGTCCACGTCCCCGGCGCGGGCGGCGTCGACGAGCGCGGCGGCGGCGGAGACGACGTCGGCCCGCAGCGAGTCCAGCGCTGGCCCGTGGCGCCAGGCGCCGGCATCGGTCTCCACCAGCTCCACCGACGGGTCGCCACGGCGCAAGACTGCCTCGACCTGTTCCGGTTGGTCGGTCCGCACCGCGGTGGCGAGCTCCTCGATCGCGCCGCTGAACCGGTACGGGTGCCGCACCCGCACGATCCCGTTGCGCAGGGCATCGGTAGCCGTCTCGCCGGCCTCCAGGTCGTCGCCGACCACGTTCACCAGCCCGGCCGGCACCTGCGCAGACGCGGGCGCGGGCCGCTCGACCAGGTCCCCGAGCACCGCCCCGGCCTCGACCGACGCCAGCTGGTCCGGGTCACCAACCAGCACCAGCCGCGCCTCGGGCCGGACCGCCTCCAGCAGCCGGGCCATCATCGACAGCGACACCATCGAGGTCTCGTCGACCACCACCACGTCGTACGACAGCCGGTTGTCCCGGTTGTGCCGGAACCGGCTCTGGCTGTCCGGGCGCCGACCGAGCAGGCGGTGCAGCGTCGATGCCTGCACGTCAGCGACCCCGAGGCCCTCCTTGACCCCGGCCAGGTCGATGGCCTCCTGCAGCCGGGCCGCCGCCTTGCCGGTCGGTGCCGCCAGCGCCACCCGGACGCCGGGACCGTGCAGCTCCCGCAGCAGCGCGATCAAACGGGCCACAGTGGTGGTCTTGCCCGTCCCGGGCCCACCGGCGAGCACGCTGACCGAGCGCAGCGCGGTCATGGCGGCCGCCAGCCGCTGCCGATCCGGCTCCGGGCTGGTGAACAACGCGGCGAGAGCGGCGTGCAGTCGCTCCTCGTCGACATCGCCGACCGCCCGGCTGGCGCGCGAGTCCAGCTCGACTCGCACCTGCTCCTCCTCGCGCCAGTACCGGTCGAGGTAGAGCAGGTCGTGGACCAGGCGCAGCGGCCGGCCCGGACCGCCCGGGGCGTCAGTGGCTGATCCGACCGCCACCAGCGGACTGGCTGCACACGCCGCGACCCAGCCGTCTGGGTCTGGCCAGGGCAGGTCGGTGACGCCGACCCGGGACTCGTCGTCTGAGCTCACCGTGGCGCGGGCCTGCGCCAGCACCATGCAGACC
>JALYQN010000405.1 GCA_030855835.1 Actinomycetota bacterium
GGCCAGGCCAGGCGCGGACTGGCAACCGTCCGCCGTCGGCAGGCTGCGCACAGCACCGACCCGGGGTGCGCGCAGCCGGCGCAGCGTGAGCCGAGCATCAGGTCGGCTACCGCGCTGCTGAGACCCATACCGGCAGCCTGGCCGATCGGGCCGCCGGTGGCGGCCGGCATCGCGCCGGTTGTGGAAGACGTCAGTCGGGGTAGCGGGGGTGCCGCACGTTCTCGGCGAACTGGGCCCAGTCGGCCACGCCGTCCAGGGCGAACAGCCTGCCCCGGCGGTCACCGACGACTGGTTCGGCGCCGGTGACCCCGGACGCGGTCAGGTCGACCGCCCCCACCGATCCCAGCACGGCCTCGCCGCTCAAGATGCCGCCCTCGATCGACGACCCGTCGATGGCCACCCGGTACACCTGGACCGGCTCGTCGACCAGCCGGCCGAGCAGGCTCAGCTGAGACGGCCCTCCCCAAGCCGGTGCGGCAAGCTCCGCCAGCCCGCTCCCGCGCATCGGCACGGCATACGCCCGGTCGAGGCGGCGCACGATGCGACCGCTCGGACCGCGGACGACGCGAGCAACCACGAGCACCGGTCCCCGTACGGGTGGCTCGCGAACCCCGCCCCGCCAGCGGCCGGTCCAGCGGTCCACCAGCAGGGCGATCCGCGCCCCGTCGGCAGACAGCGCGAACGAGCGGACCGCGACTGCGGGCGGCAACCCCCCGAGCACCGGCAGCGCCGTGGGCCTGCCGGCATTGAGGACGACCAGCTGAGTGTCTTCGGCGGGGGATGTCCGCTCGAGCACCCATAGCTGCCCGGTGCGGTCCCACTGCGGGTCGTGCAGCGTCCCGTCGGTCTCGTACCAGGTGGATATGTCGTCGGGCTCGGAGGTGTACGGGCCGACGCGCACCAGCTGGCGGGACCGGTCGGTGCCCGCGACCCGGTCCAGCGTGGCCTCGACGCTGATCTCGCCGAGCTGCCGCGGACGACCGCCCCACCAGCCGCTGAGCCGGGTCATGACGTCGGTGTCCACCGCGACCACATGGCCCTGCCGGACGCCGAACAGCTGCGTGCGTGCCCCGAGCCCGGCCGGGTCCGACGGGTCGTACTCCTGCCAAGACGCGGTGCTCTGCACCTGCTCCACGCCGGGCACCGCAAGTGGCGCGCCCGCGGCGCTGACCTGTACGCCCTCGACCCCGGACGCCTGCGACAAGGTCCACACCAGCTGCGCCGACAACCGCTCCCGCTGGCTGCCGGACAGCCCGGTGACCGCCTCGCTGAGGCTGACGTCGACGATGCCGTCGGTACCCAGCGGCGCCGAGACCCGGACGCCCGCCTTCGCCGACACCGTCGTGACCGCCTGTCCGCGCAACCACCTTGTCGGTCCGGCCAGCAGCCCCTCGGCCAGGTCAGTGGTCAGCTGGTCGCCGAGCGGCAGCCAGACCGGGTCGGGGACAAGGGCGGCACCGGTGGGGTCGAAGAAGTACAGGTCGTGCGGCCGGAAGTACTCCTCGAAGTAGCCCGCGCTCAGCAGCAGCGCGGACGGGGGGTCGGAGATCCGCCAGCCGGAGTCGGTCCGGACGACGTCGAGCGTGCGACGTACCGAGCGACCGGTCGGCACCGGGTGGTAGGTGCCCCGGGTGTCGAGGCGGGCCACCTCCAGCGTGCGAAGCCCGACGCTGCCGCGTGGCGCTGCGACCTGGACGTCGGCCAGGGACGACGTGGTGTAGACAACCGTGCGCCGGCCGGGATCCCAGCGCTCAGCCGCTCGCGGGGTCAAGAAGTCGCGGGCCACCGCGGTCGAGACGGGAAAGGCCTCGTTGGCGGTGAGGAACCCGGTCACCACCTCGGCAGGTGTGGCTCCCACCTGCGGGCCGGACGGGACCACCTGGACCAGGACGTCCACCTCGGGACCGCGGGGCGGCACCTGCTCGACCGAGCCGCTGGTCGGCAGCGAGACACAGCCCGACACCATCCCCGCCAGAACGAGCCCGGTGAGCACGCGCAGGGCAACCTCGGCCGCACGCAGCCGGGTCCTCACGGCGCCGCCGGTGCGGTGCCGGCCGTCGCCCGGTGGCTGCGAACGAGTGCCAGATCGGTCGGGACCAGTGGGATCGGGGAGCGGGACAGGTCGTCCCCGGCCCGGCGGGGCAGGGTGAGCCGGAACTGACTGCCCAGACCCGGCTCGCCCCAGGCCTGCAGCCAGCCGCCGTGCAGCTGCGCGTCCTCCAGCGCTATCGCGAGCCCCAGTCCGGTGCCCCCGCCGCTGCGGGCACGGGCCGGGTCCGCCCGCCAGAACCGGTTGAACACCAGGGTCGTCTCACCCGCTCGCAGCCCGGTGCCGTAGTCGCGCACCGCCACCGCCGCTGCGTGGTCGTCGGCACCGACGAGCACCTCGACCCGCTCGCTGCGGCTGTGCGCTATGGCATTGGCGACCAGGTTGCGGAGCACGCGCTCGACCCGCCGCGGGTCGGCCTCGGCTGAGACCGAGCCGGTGTCCGGTACGGGCAGCACCCGCACCACGACGGTGATGCCGGCGGCCGCTGCCACCGGCCGTTGTGCCTCGACCACCCGGTCGGCCAGCTCGCCCAGGTCGACCAGCGCCAGCTCCAGGTGCGCGGCGAGGGCGTCGAAGCGGCTGATCTCCAGCAGGTCGGTCAGCAGCGACTCGAAGCGGTCCAGCTCACGGCGCAACAGCTCGGCCGAGCGCCCGGTTGCCGGGTCGAAGCTGCTCCGCGCGTCGTGCAACACCTCTGCCGCCATCCGTACGGTCGTCAGCGGCGTGCGCAGCTCGTGCGAGACGTCGGACACGAAGCGACGCTGCATCCGGGACAGGTCCTCGAGCTGGCGGATCTGCCGCTGCAGGTTGCCGGCCATCTGGTTGAAGGACTGTCCGAGCCGGGCTATGTCGTCCCGGCCCCGGACCTGCATCCGCTCCTCCAGCCGACCCGCGGCGAGCCGTTCGGCGATCCGCCGGGCCAATCGCACCGGAGTCACCACCTGCCGGGTGACCAGCCAGGCCACCCCCGCGACCAGCACCATCAGCAGCAGCCCGGACAGCAGGACGACCCGGGCGACCAGCCCGAGCGTTCGCTGCTGCTCGGCGAACGGGTACAGGTAGTACAGCGCGTACTCAGCCTCGCCGCCCGGCGTCTGCACGCGCGTTCCGACCGCGATCCCAGCGCCGTCGGCCCGGTCGTCCTGCTCGTCGACGAAGTCGATGGTGGTGTACGTCCACCAGGTGCCCGACCCGACCCGCACCCTGTCGCGCAGATCGGTCGGCAGGCTGTCGACACCGACGTCGACCGACTCCCGGCGCACGCCGTCGGAGAAGTCGTCGTCGCCGAGCGGCCCCACCAGCACCACGACGTGCTCCAGCGGCGAGTCCCCACGGCTGGCCAGGTTCTGCACCAGCTGGTCGACGACCTGCTCGGCGCCCTCGTCGCCAGTGCTCGCGGACGCGTCCAGCTCCTGCTGCACCTGGGAGAACTCCGCCTCGGCCTGCGCCAGGGATGCGTCCCGCTTGTCGGCGACCAGCCCGGCGCTGATCTGGCTGAGCATCAGCCACGCCGTCAGGGACAGGACCACCGCGCCAAGGATGAGTGTGCTGAGCACGATCCGGGCCGTGATCGAGACCTGCCAGGCGGTGACGACCGGCCGGAGCGGTGCCCCGAGCAGCCGGCGCCAGATCGGTACCGGCGGTTGCTGCCCGGGCGGGCTCCCGGCATCGGCCACGATCAGTCGGTGCCGGCCTTGTAGCCGACCCCCCGGACGGTCACCACAGTCTCGGGGTTCTCCGGGTCGTGCTCGATCTTCGAGCGCAGCCGCTGGACGTGTACGTTGACCAGCCGGGTGTCAGCCGCATGCCGGTAGCCCCACACCTGTTCCAGCAGCACCTCACGGGTGAAGACCTGCCACGGCTTGCGGGCAAGGCACAGCAGCAGGTCGAACTCCAGGGGTGTCAGCGTCACCGCGGTTCCGTCACGGCTCACGCTGTGGCCGGCGACGTCGATGGTGACGTCCCGGATGGTGATCTGCTCGGGGGAGGGTTCCTCGAACCGGCGCAGCCGGGCCCGGATGCGTGCGACCAGCTCCTTGGGCTTGAACGGCTTGACCATGTAGTCGTCGGCGCCCGACTCAAGCCCGACCACCACGTCGATGGTGTCTCCGCGAGCGGTGAGCATCACGATGGGCACACCGGACTCGGCCCGAAGCTGCTTGCAGACGTCGATACCGTCCAAACCCGGCAGCATCACGTCGAGAAGCACGATGTCCGGGCGGTGCTGGCGGAACGCGGCCATCGCCTGGTCGCCGGTGCTGCACACCAGCGGCTCGAAGCCCTCCTGGCGCAGCACGATGGTGAGCATCTCGGCCAGGCTGGGGTCGTCGTCGACCACCAGGACCCGGCCTCGGTGCATGCCACCGGACGCCCCCGACGACGGTGTGTGATCGGCCTCGATCAGGTCGGTGTGCACCCCGTCAGCGTACGCGGACCGGCACCGGCGCCGGCCGGGAACGCGCTCAGTAGCGGTAGTGGTCGGACTTGTACGGGCCCGCCTGGTCCACCCCGAGGTAGGAGGCCTGGTCCTTGGTCAGCTCGGTGAGCCGCACCCCGAGTGCGTCCAGGTGCAACCGGGCGACCTCCTCGTCGAGGTGCTTGGGCAGCACGTGCACGCCGACGGGGTAGTCCTCGGCCCGGGTGAAAAGCTCGATCTGGGCCAGCACCTGGTTGGTGAACGAGGTGCTCATCACGAACGACGGATGCCCGGTCGCGTTGCCGAGGTTCAGCAACCGGCCCTCGCTGAGCACGATCACCGTGTGCCCGTCGGGAAAGGCCCACGCGTCCACCTGCGGCTTGGTGAAGATCTCGATCTGGGCGAGCACCTGGTTGGTGAAGGAGTTCGACATCACGAACGAGGGGTGGCCGGTGGCGTTACCCAGGTTCATCAGTCGGCCCTCGGAGAGCACGATGATCGACTTGGAGGTCTCCGGGAAGGTCCAGACGTCGACCTGCGGCTTGACGGTCTTGCGTGACGCCACCCCGTCGGCCTCGAGGCCGGCCA
>JALYQN010000348.1 GCA_030855835.1 Actinomycetota bacterium
GGACTGGCTGACCTCCGTTCGCCGAGCGCTGCTCGCGGACGCAGACAACGTCGTGGTCCGCCATGTCGACCGGTTGGACGGCCCAGGACTGCGTGCGCTGTCCTCGGCACTTCAGGCAGCGACACCCTCCGGCGGTGAGCATCCGCTGTGGGTTGCCGTGACCCTCCAGGCGACCACCGACCGCAGCGACCTCGGCCGACTGTTGCGGCTGTTCCCGAGCACCGTCGAGGTCCCGCCGCTGCGGCTGCACCTCGAGGACCTGCCGCAGCTGGTGTCGTTCTTCCTCGCCCGGCTCGGCCACGGCGGACAGTTGAGCTGTTCGCCGGAGGCGATGAAGCTGCTGACCCGGTCGTCGTGGCCGGGCAACGTCGAGCAGCTGCACCAGATGCTCCGACAGGTCGTCAAGCACCGGCGGTCCGGCGCAGTCCAGCCCGAGGACCTCCCGCCCGAGGCGAGGACGGTCAGCCGTCGTCGGCTGAGCCGGCTGGAGAGCATGGAGCGCGACGCCATCGTGCAGAGCCTGCTGGACGCCGAGGGCAACAAGGTCGAGGCGGCACGCTCGCTGGAGATGTCTCGCGCCACGATCTACCGCAAGATCCGCGAGTACGGGATCGTGCCCCCACCGGGATGAGCTTGACCATCGGCGAGCTTTCCTCCCGGTCAGGGGTCGCCGCCTCGGCCCTGCGGTAATACGAGCAGCGCGGTCTGATCGCCTCGACCCGGACGGCGGGCAACCAACGGCGGTACGCCCGCAACATGCTGCGTCGGGTGGCCTTCGTCCAGGCGGCGCAGCGGGTCGGTCTGTCGCTGGAGCGGATCAGTGCCGCCCTGGCCGAGCTGCCCGCCGGCGCACCCCCACCAAGGCTGACTGGGCGCGCGTCTCGGAGTCGTGGCAGGGCCTGCTCGACGAGCGGATCGCCGAGCTCGAGGCGCTGCGCGACCAGCTCACCAGCTGCATAGGCTGCGGCTGCCTCAGCCTCCGCGCATGCGGGATCCTCAATGCCGCGGACAGGCTGGCGCAGCGGGGGCCGGGCGCCGTCCGGCTGCGTGATGTCACCCGCACCGCCCGCGCCCGCTGACCCGGCTGGGCAGCGACGGCCTCACGCGCCGATCGCGTGGAACCCGCCGTCGACGTGGACGATCTCACCCGTCGTCGCCGGGAACAGGTCGCTGAGCAGGGCGACGACCGCCCTGGCCGCCGGCTCCTGGTCGGTCTGGTCCCAGCCGAGCGGGGCCCGCGTGTCCCAGGCCGACTGCAGCGCCTCGAAGCCCGGAATCGCCTTGGCCGCGAGCGTCTCGAGCGGGCCGGCGGCCACCAGGTTGACCCGGTGCCCGCGCGGGCCGAGGTCGCGCGCGAGGTAACGCGCACACGATTCCAGTCCGGCCTTCGCCACCCCCATCCAGTCGTAGGCGGGCCACGCCACGCTGGCGTCGAAGGTCAGCCCCACGACCGAAGCCCGGGGACCGAGCACCGGGAGTACCGCCGAGGTGAGCGCCTGCAGCGAGTACGTCGACACCTGCAGTGCCTGCGACACGTCCTCCCAGGGTGCGGTGAGGAACCTGTCGCCGAGCACTGTGTCCGGGTTGCCGTACGCGATCGAGTGCACCACCCCGTCGAGGGCTTCGACGTGCTCGCCGACCAGGCCGGGGAGGCGGGCCAGGTGCTCGGTGTCGGTCACGTCGAGCTCGAGCACCGGAGCCGTCGCTGGAAGCCGGGACACGATGCGGCGGGTGATGCCCAGCGCCCGGCCGAAGTTGGACACCAGCACCTGCGCACCCTGCTCCTGCGCCACCCGCGCCACGCCAAAGCCAATCGAGCTGTCCATCGTGACGCCGGCCACGAGGATGCGCTTACCGTCGAGAATGCCCACGTCATCGCTCCCTTGTTGTCTCAGTGGCCCATGCCGAGACCGCCGTCGACGGGGACCAGTGCCCCGGTGACGTACCCGGCCTCGTCGGAGGTCAAGAACGCCACCACCGCCGCGACCTCCTCCGGGGTCGCGAACCGCTTCATCGGGATCTGAGCGCGGTACTGCTCGCGGGTGGCCTCCGGCAGCGAGGCGGTCATGTCGGTGTCGACGAAGCCGGGCGCCACCACGTTGGCCGTGATGCCGCGACTGCCCAGCTCACGGGCCACCGAGCGGGCGAGCCCGACCAGCCCGGCCTTGCTGGCGGCGTAGTTGACCTGCCCGGCCGATCCGAGCATGCCGACGACCGATGACACCAGCACGACCCTGCCCCACCGGGCGCGCAGCATCCCCCGCGCAGCCCGACGCACCACCCGGAAGCTGCCACCCAGGTTGGTGTCGACCACGTCCGCCCAATCGGAGTCGCTCATCCGCAACAACAGGGTGTCCCGGGTCAGCCCGGCGTTGGACACCAGCACCTCGACCGGCCCGTGCGCCTCCTCCACCTCCCCGAATGCGCGGTCGACCTGCTCCGGGTCGGTGATCTCGCACCTGACGCCGAGGACGCCGTCAGGGGGATCGCCGGCGCGGTGGGTGACGGCGACGGTGTCCCCCCGCGCGGCCAGGGCGACAGCGATCGCGCGGCCTATCCCACGGTTGCCGCCGGTCACCAGCACCGACCTGCCCACAGCCACCTACCCGTCAGCTGACATACCCGTCGACTCCGCCCGCGCCCGGACGCTACCTCACCACCCCCGGCGGACACCGAGGCCGCTACTCGTCGTCCTCCAGGCGGAATCCGAGCTTCACGGAGACCTGGAAGTGCTCCACCTCGCCGTCGACGACCTGGCCGCGTACCTGGGTGACCTCGAACCAGTCGAGGTGGCGCAGGGTGCGACCGGCGCGGTGGACACCGTTGCGCACCGCCTGCTCGACCCCCTCCGGAGACGTGCCGACGATCTCGGTCACTCGATAGGTGCGGTTGGCCATGGGGTCCTCCAGTCGGTACGGGCGACCCATCATGCCCGGGTGTGCTCATGGCCGCCGGTGTGACGAACCAGGCTCGTCCAGGCGAAGACGACGACGTAGGTTGGACTACATGGAGCGGCGCGCGGGAGCGGTGAGCATCACGTCGGCCCGCACGGCGCGCAGCGCGGACATCAGCGGTCGCCAGACGCGGTACGTGCTGTCGATGGCGCTGCGCACGGCGTGCTTCGTCGGCGCAGTTGCCGCCGACGGTGTCCTGCGCTGGGTGCTGGTCGCCGGCGCCGTCTTCCTGCCGTATGTTGCGGTGGTCATGGCCAATGCGGGGGTGCAGCGCGACCCCCTGCCGCCGGAGACATTCGTGGCTCCGAGTCGCGGTGAGCTTGGCGGAGCGCCTCCGCCCGCGCGGTCCGCCGACCAGAACTGAGTGGTCAGTCAGCGAACGGGTGGCCTCACGCGGGCGCTCGTGTCATGATCTTCCTGTGTCCCGTCCCCCCCGTCGGGGCACGCCGTGCCGGACGACTCCCCCCGTGGTCGTCCGGCACCTTAGTCTCCCGAATCAACAGAGGACGGGGCACCGGATGGACGACGAGCAGGAACTCGAGGTGGAGTGCTCGGCCCGAGGGTGCCGCGAGGCGGCGACCTGGATGCTCGCGTGGAACAACCCGAAGATCCACGAGCCGGCAAGGCGCAAGCAATGGGCGGCGTGCCTCTCCCACCGGGACTCGCTGGGTGACTTCCTCGACGCCCGCGGCTTCCTCCGTGAGGTCGCTCCGCTGTGACCTGATGTCTACAGATCTGGCCGGACCGCCGTTCGGGTCAGCCGCCGATTGAGCTCATCGGCCGCGACGGCTGCAGGAACCGCTCGTCGTCGATGCCGTGGCCCGGCCGCTTGCCCCACATCGCCACCCGCCACCGCTGCGCGATCTCCTCGTCCGGCGTGGCGCCCCTCAGCGCAGCCCGCAGGTCGGACTCCTCCCTGGCGAACAGGCAGTTGCGCACCTGTCCGTCGGCGGTCAGCCGCACCCGGTCGCAGTCGCCGCAGAACGGCCGGGTCACCGACCCGATGATCCCGACCGTGGCCGGACCACCGTCGACGAGGAACTGCTCGGCAGGTGCCGATCCGCGAGGCTCCACTGCCGGGCTCAGCCTGAAGTGCCGTGACAGGGCCTCGAGGGTCTCCCCGGCGGTCACCATGGCCGACCGGTCCCAGCCATGCTGCGCGTCGAGGGGCATCTGCTCGATGATGCGCAGCTGGTAACCGTGGGCGATGCACCACCGCAGGAGGTCTGGCGCCTCGGCGTCGTTGAGACCGCGCAGCAGCACGGCATTGACCTTCACCGGGTGCAGACCGGCCCGGTCGGCCGCCTCCAGTCCGGCGATCACGTCGTCGAGGCGGTCCCTGCGCGTCACGGTCGCGAAGGTGTCGCGGCGCACCGTGTCCAGGCTGACGTTGATCCGGTCCAGCCCGGCAGCGGCCAGCGCGGCAGCAGAACGGGACAGCCCGAGCGCGTTCGTGGTCATTGCGATCCGCGGGCGGGGGATCAGCTCGGCCACCCGGCCGACGATCCCGACCAGACCCCGGCGCAGCAGCGGCTCTCCCCCGGTGAAGCGCACCTGGCGTACTCCCAGCTGCTCGACGGCGATCCGGACCAGCCGGACGACCTCGTCGTCGGTGAGGGTGATGTCCGACGCCATCCACTCCAGCCCCTCGGCCGGCATGCAGTACTCGCAACGCAGGTTGCAGCGGTCGGTCAGCGACACCCGCAGGTCAGTGGCGAGCCGGCCGTGCTGGTCCAGCAGCCCGCCGCTGATCGGTGCATCACCCATCCTGGCATGGTACGTGCCCGCGATCCGGGACGCTTCGCTTCGGTACCGTCGTCCGGTGTACCGCTTCCTGCTGACCCGGCGCTGGCTGGCGCTGGCAGTAGTGGCGGCGGTGCTGGCCGTGGTGTGCGCCCGGCTCGGCTGGTGGCAGCTCGAGAGACTCGCCGAGCGCAGCGACGACAACGCCGTGGTCGAAGCGAACCTGGACGCCTCCCCCGTTCCGCTGCAGGCCCTGGTGGACGTGGGCGCGGCACTGCCGGCTGGCGACGAGTGGCGGCAGGTGACGATGAGCGGTCGGTACGCCCCGGACAACCAGGTGCTGGTGAGGTACCAGTCTCGTAACGGCCTGCGCGGCGTGGACGTGGTGGTGCCGCTGCTGCTCCGGGATGCATCGGCGGTGCTCGTCGACCGAGGCTTCCTGGAGTCGCCGGCCGGGACCCCGGACCTGGCGGAGGTCCCACCGCCGCCCCCCGGACGGGTCACCGTCACCGGCTGGTTGCGCCGCGACAGCGACGCGCCGAGCGAGGCGACCACTCCGATCGACAGCACCGTACGGGCGGTCTCGTCTGTCGCGCTCGCCGACGTGATGCCCGACCCGCTGCGGGGCGGGTGGGTACAGGCACTGGAGGAGTCGCCGACTGCCACCGGCGGTGCCCTTGCCGGCCCTGAGCCGCCCGAGACCGACAGCGGGCCGCACCTGTTCTACGGCCTGCAGTGGTTCTTCTTCGGCCTGCTCGCCTTGGTCGGCTACGGGTGGTTCGCCTACGACGAGGCCCACCCGCCAGCCCGTCGCCCGAAGGAACCCTCGCAGCGGGCCCAGGCGGTGCTCACGTGGCCGGGCTGATCGAGGACTATGCGCTGATCGGGGACACCCACACGGTTGCGCTGGTGGGACGCGACGGCGCCATCGACTGGCTGTGCCTGCCGCGACTGGACTCTCCGGCCTGCTTCGCCGCACTTCTCGGGACCGCGGCGGACGGGCAGTGGGCTCTCGGGCCCAGCGCGGGCGGCCCCGCGACCCGCCGCAGATACCGCGGGAACACGCTGGTGCTGGAGTCGGAGTGGGACACCGACACCGGCACCGTCCGGGTGTTGGACATGCTGCCGCCACGCGACGACGCCCTGAACGTCGTTCGGATCGTGGAGGGCCTGTCGGGGTCGGTGGACATGCAGGGCGTGCTCCGGCTGCGATTCGACTATGGGCAGCGGATCCCATGGGTGCGGCACGTCGACGGCCAGCTGTCGGCGATCGCTGGGCCGGACTCGGTCTCGCTGTCCTGCAACACCGAGACCCGTGGCGAGGACTGGGCCACGCTCAGCGAGTTCACTGTGCGGGCCGGCGAGCGCACCAGCTTCGTGCTCACCTGGCACCAGTCGCACGAGGCGCCCCCGCAACCGGTCGACCCGCAGAAGTCCCTGCGGCGTACCGAGGACTTCTGGGAGACCTGGGCGTCCACCGCGGTGTGCGGCACCCGGTGACGCGAGCAGGTGCTGAGGTCCCTGCTCACGCTCAAGGCACTGACCTACGAGCCGACCGGCGGCGTGGTGGCCGCTGCCACGACGTCCCTGCCCGAGCTCATCGGCGGGGTCCGCAACTGGGACTACCGGTTCTGCTGGCTGCGGGACGCGTCGATGACGCTGGAGGCGCTGGTGCGCTCCGGGTACGCCGAGGAGGCGACCCGGTGGGCGACCTGGCTACGGCGCGCGATCGCCGGGCGGGCAGAGGATCTGCAGATCATGTACGGCGTGGGCGGCGAGATCGCGCTGCCCGAGCGGGAGCTGGACTGGCTGGCGGGCTACGAGGACAGCCGCCCGGTGCGCATCGGCAACGCCGCGGCCAAGCAGCAGCAGCTGGACGTGTACGGCAGCGTGCTGGACGCCCTGTCGGTCGCGCGACGCCACGACGTCGAGGAGGGCGACGACTCCTGGGCCCTCCAGGTGAGCCTGGTCGAGCACCTGGCGACCATCTGGCGGGAACCAGACCAGGGGGTGTGGGAGATGCGCAGCGAGCCGCGGCACTTCGTGCACTCCAAGGTGATGGCGTGGGTGGCCTTCGATCGGATGGCGCAGGAGGCACACGAGCGTGACCTCGGTGAACAGGCCACCCGCTGGCGCGAACTCGCCGACGAGGTGCACGACCAGATCTGCACCAAGGGTTTCGATACCGCGCGGAACACCTTCGTACAGTCGTACGGCAGCACCGAGGTCGACGCCGCCCTGCTGCTTCTTCCCCGGTTCGGCTTCCTGCCCGCAGACGACCCGCGGCTGGCTGGCACGGTGGCGGCGGTGCAGCACGACCTCGACCCGGACGGCGACGGGCTGGTGCTGCGCTACCGGATAGACGCCGACAGCGGCAACCACCCAGCCGACGGCACCCGGGACGGGCTGCCCGGCGACGAGGGCAGGTTCCTGGCCTGCTCGTTCTGGCTGGTCGAGGCGCTGCACCGGGTCGGGCGCACCGGCGAGGCGGTCGAGGCCTTCGAGCGGCTGCTCGGGCTGGCCAGCGACCTCGGGCTACTGGCCGAGGAGTACGACCCGGTAGCCGGCCGCCAGCTCGGCAACTATCCCCAGGCCTACAGCCACCTGGCGCTGGTCAACGCCGCTCTCGTCATCGACACGGCCCCATCGTGACGGATCGGCAGCTACGACGGGACGGTGCCGCGCAACGAGTCGCGCATCTGCTGCAGGATCGGCTCCTGCTCGGGAGTGATCGGCCGGCCGGCTGCCGGGACGGCGCCGCCCTTGTTCACGTTCATGATCAGCGGGATGTCCGGCTCGTCGCCCTCGGACACCTCAGCCATCGCCCAACGCCCGAACGTCCGGCCCGGGACGGTCTGCTGGTCGACCAGCGTCACCCGCTCGTGCCGCTCGTCCTTGCAGATGTGGTCGTACAGGTCGCACACCGCGGATTCGTCTCCCTCGAGAACCTGCACGAACTGGTCCCGGTAGACCATCAGCGCACCGGTGATGTCGGCCTTCTTGTTCCGTGACCGGGCCACGCTGAAGATGGCGCCCAGCTGCGCCTTCCGCTCACTGGCCGCAATTGTGCTGTGGCTGTGATACATCAGCCGGTACGTAGGGGCGTCTTCAGTCGGTGCGGCGTTCGTCATGCCGACCGAGTGTTCGTGGCGCCCGACCTGCGCACAGTCTCATTTTGAGACGACCGGGGGCGGCTGCCCTTGCGCGGCGGTCACCAGTGCCTCGAACAGCCGCGGGTCGGTGCCGACCTCCGGGTGCCACTGCACGCCGAGGCGGAACCGGGCCGCCGGGTCCTCCACCGCTTCCAGCACCCCGTCGTCGGCCCACGCCACCGGATCCAGCCCGGGATGGGTCCGCACCCCCTGATGGTGGTACGTCGGCACGCTCACCTGCTCCCCCAGCACAGCGGCCAGCGCGGTACCGGCCCGCGTCCGCACTGTGTGCTCCCCGTAGACGCCTGCCGCCGGGGCATGCACGTCGGTGCCCACCACGTCGGGCAGGTGTGGCTCGAGGCTGCCACCCGCCGCGACTACCATCACCTGCATGCCGCGGCACACTCCGAGCAGCGGCAGGTCGCGCTGCTGCGTGAGCCGTGCGAAGGCCAGCTCGGAGCCGTCCCGGTCGGGACGCGGCGGCTGGACGTCCGGGTGCGCGGGTCCGTTGTAGCGCACCGGGTCGACGTCGGCACCACCGGCCAGCACCACACCATCCAGCCGGTCGAGCACCGCTGCCACGTCGCTCGGGTGCGGGTCCGGCGGAGGCGGTGGCAGCACGACCGGCAGCCCGCCCGCGTCGCGAACCTGCCGGACGTAGGCCAGTGGAAGCAGCACCGCGGGCACGTCCCGCCACGCCGCCCACGACGCTGGCTCGACGTAAGAGGTGATGCCGATGACCGGCCGGCTCATCGGGGCGCGGTCACTGGGGCGTCACGTAGGCCGCGCTGATCCCGCCGTCGACCAGGAACGTGGCCGCGGTGATGAAGCTGGACTCGTCGCTGGCGAGGAACAGCGCTGCGTTCGCGATCTCGACTGCTTCGGCGAAGCGGCCCATCGGCACGTGCACCAGCCGGCGCTCGGCGCTCTCGGCGTCGGCAGCGAACAGCTCCTGCAGCAACGGGGTGTTGACCGGCCCGGGGCACAGCGCGTTGACCCGCACCCCGGCACGCGCGAACTGCACGCCCAGCTCGCGGGTCATCGTCAGCACCCCGCCCTTGCTGGCGCTGTACGAGATCTGCGAGGTGGCGGCCCCCATCACCGCGACGAACGAAGCGGTGTTGACGATGGAGCCTCGTCCCTGGTGCAGCATCTGCGGCAGCACCGCCCGGCAGCACAGATAGACGCTCGTGAGGTTGACCTCCTGCACCCGCCGCCACGCGTCGATCCCGGTGTCCAGGATCGAGCCGTCGTCGGCCGGGGAGATGCCGGCATTGTGGACCGAGACATCCACGCTGCCGTACGCGTCCACCGCCACCGCGACCATTGCCTCCACCTGCTCGGCGTCGGTCACGTCACAATGCACGTAGCGGCCACGGACCTCGGTGGCCACCTCCTCGCCGCGGTCGTCGTCGACATCGGCGACCACGACGTTGGCGCCCTCGTCCGCCAAGCGGCGCACCGTGGCGAGGCCGATCCCGCTGCAGCCGCCGGTGACGATCGCCGTGCGGCCCTCGAGCCTGCCTTCCCGCTCCATCACGAGGCCTACCCTTCCGTGTCGATGAACACGTTCTTGGTCTCGCTGAACGCGTCCAGCGCGTCCGGTCCCAGCTCGCGCCCGAGCCCGGACGATTTGTAGCCACCGAACGGGGTGGAGTAGCGCACTGACGCGTGCGAGTTCACCGACAGGTTGCCGGCCTCGACGGCGCGCGACATGCGCAACGCCCGGCCCACGTCGCGCGTCCAGATCGATCCTGACAGGCCGTACTGGGTGTCGTTGGCCATCGCAGCCGCCTCCTGTTCGCCGTCGAAGGCCAGTACCGAGACCACTGGCCCGAAGACCTCCTCGCGCCAGACCCGGTCGCCGGCACCGCCGGGCAGCACCACGGTGGGCGGGTACCAAAATCCGTCGCCTTCGGGTGCCTCGCCGCGGTAGGCCACCTCCACACCGTCGTCCACGTACGCTGCAACCCGGTCGCGGTGTGCGGCACTGATCAGCGGACCCATGTCGGCGTCCTCGTCGGACGGGTCGGTGACACGCACCGCGGCGACTGCGGGTTCGAGCAGCCCGAGGAAGCGGTCGTAGGCCGACCGCTCGACCAGGATGCGGCTGCGGGCGCAGCAGTCCTGGCCGGCGTTGTCGAACACCGCCATCGGCGCGCTGGCGGCGGCGCGTTCGAGGTCGGCGTCGGCGAAGACGATGTTGGCGCTCTTGCCGCCGAGCTCGAGTGTCACCCGTTTCACCTGCTCGGCTGCCAGCGCCATGATCCCCGTGCCGACCTCGGTCGAACCGGTGAAGCAGATCTTGCGCACCAGCGGGTGCCGGACCAGCCGGTCACCCACCACCGAGCCCTTTCCGGTGAGCACGGTGAGCACACCGTCGGGGAGCCCTGCCTCGAGGGCCAGCTCGCCGATCCGCACTGCGGTCAGCGGGGTCACCTCGGCCGGCTTGACCACGACCGTGTTGCCGGCCGCAAGGGCGGGTGCCACCCCCCACGACAGGATCGGCATCGGGAAGTTCCACGGCACCACCACACCGACCACGCCCAGGGGCTCCTGGAAGGTGATGTCGACACCGCCTGCCACCGGGATCTGGCGACCGAACGCGCGCTCCGGCGCGGCCGAGTAGTAGTGCAGGACGTCACGTACGTCCCCGGCCTCCCACCGAGCGTTGGCAATGGTGTGCCCGGAGTTGCGCACCTCGAGGG
>JALYQN010000367.1 GCA_030855835.1 Actinomycetota bacterium
GGACTGGCCGCCGGACTGGCCGCCGCCGAAGCCGCCGCCGGCCGCACCGGAGCGCTGGGTGCGAGCGACCTTCGCGGTCGCGCTGCGCAGGCTGGGGCCCACCTCGTCGGCGTCCACCTCGAAGACGGTTCGCTTCTCGCCCTCGCGGGTCTCGTACGAACGCTGCTTGAGCCGACCGGACACGATCACGCGCATCCCCTTCTGCAGCGACTCGGCGACGTTCTCGGCCGCCTGCCGCCACACCGAGCAGGTGAGGAACAGGCTGTCGCCGTCCTTCCACTCCCCCGACTGGCGGTCATAGACGCGTGGGGTGGACGCGAGCCGGAAGTTGGCCACAGCCGCCCCGGAGGGAGTGAAACGCAGCTCGGGATCGTCGACAAGGTTGCCGACGAGGGTGATGACGGTCTCGCCTGCCATGAGCTCTCCTGCTGGTTCGAGTGGTGGGGACTCGGGGTGGTGGGGACTCGGGGTGGTAGGGACTCGGGGTGGTGGGATTCCGGGTGGTGGATTCGAGTGGTCCGGCTCGCGGGCGAGTCAACCGCACGGCGCCGACAGCCGCCCGCGGTCGTCCACAGCCTCAGCGGGCGTCGGGGCGGATGACCTTGGTACGCAGCACCGACTCATTCAGTCCCAGCTGGCGGTCCAGCTCCTTGACCGTGTCAGGCTCGGCGTGCAGCTCGACGACGGCATAGATGCCCTCGGCCTTCTTCTGGATCTCGTAGGCCATCCGACGGCGGCCCCACACATCGACGCTGTCGACGGTCCCGCCGTTGTTGGTCACGAGGCTCAGGTAGCGGTCTAAGGACGGGGCGACGGTGCGCTCCTCGAGATCAGGATCGAGGATGACCATCATTTCGTAGTGACGCACGGCGGTCTCCACCTCCTACGGACTCGGCGGTCACGGACTGTCCGTGACAGGAGGATGCGTGCAGTGGCGCCGGCTCGGCCGGACCAACGAGTGAGTCTAGCCGTACGCCGGCTTGCGGGTCGAACGGCTCAGCCGGCTTCGGCGAGTGCCAGCGCGACCAGCACTCGCAGGGTGGGTCCGAGTCCGGTCATCGGCGGGCACTGGTCGTCGGCGAAGATCTCGAGCAGCCAGCGCTCCTCACGGCGGGCACCGCCGGCAGCGACCATGCCCAGGTACCCACCCTGGCGGAGCACCTCGTGCTCGGCCGCGTCGCCGGGCACATCGTCCAGCCGATGCTCTGCCCACCCGCCGGTGACGACCCGCTCGGTGTCGGGGAACTGCGCCAGCGCCATGACGGCACCGAGCTCGAAGTACTGCCGCCACAGCTGTCCCGGTGCGGCGGCGGGGCGGCTCGACCCGTATCGCAGCGAGTGCAGGGTGTCCGCCCCAGCCGGCACCACCGACACCCACCAGGCCCCGGCGTCGGTCGCTGCGACGACTGCGGCTCCGACGGTCGCCAGGCAATCCAGAGCGGAGGCGCGCGGTTTCCCGTCCAGCAGTCCCACGACCTGAGCCACCATGGCGTGCGACGCGTCGGACGGGCGCCGACCCGCGCGGGGGCTCCGGACGATCGAGCCGGCCTCGCTGGACAGCACCGCGGCGACGTCCGGTGCGAGTGGCCGCCCCGCGACCACGGGCTGGTCCGCGGCGCTGCGCTTGGCGCGGTACTGGGCGCCGTCAGCCAGGCGCAGCAGGTCGCCTGGGGTGCCGACGTGGCCGATGGGGTCGGACGTGGAGGCGACACCGCAGGACAGCCCCGCGCCCTGAGGCAGCTCCCGGGCCTGCTGGCACAGGTCGAGTAGCACGGGCAGCAGCTCATCGGTGCTGACGCCCTCGACCACGAGGGCGAACTCGTCCCCGCCGAGGCGACCAGCCAACGATCCGGGCAGCCGGGCAGCGGCCCGGCTGAGCAGCTCGGCGGTCCTGGTCAGCAACCGGTCGCCCGCAGCGTGGCCGAGCTCGTCGTTGACCGGCTTGAGGGCGTTGACGTCACACACCGCCACCGACACCGTGCGACCCCGGAGCGTGACGCGTCGATGGCTCGGTCCAGCCGCTCCTCGACGGCGCTGCGGTTGGCCAGACCCGTAAGCGGATCCAGTCGGGCCAGCACCTCCAGCCGGCGGGCGTGCGCGCCCTGGGCGATGCCGGCCGCGACCTGCGCTGCCACCGCCTCGGCGAGGTCGAGGTCGCCGTAGGTGAAGGGCTCCATGTCCGCGGAGCGGGTTGCGAATAGCTCACCCCACACGGCCCCGTCGAGGAAGATCGGCACGTCGACCGCGCTGTGCTTGCCGAGGCTGCGCAGCAGCTCGAGCTCGCTGGGATGGGCTTCTGGATCCTCCAGGCTGGTGACGGCACCCCGACCGCCGGACTCGAGAAACTCGAGCGTGGCGTACTCGCTGACGGCGTACGTCTCGTGCTCGGGAAGCTCGCGCTCGGTCGGACCGAGATCGCCGATGCTGACCAGGGTCCGGAGCACGCCGTGTTCGCGTTCGAACCGTGCGATAGAAACTGAAGCGGCATGCAAGGCCCGCTGAGCGGCCGACGCGGTCCAGCGCAGCAGGTCGTCGTCGTTGGACGCCTCCGAGCTGGCCCTGGTGATGGCGTGCAGAGCGCGCAGCTGCGCAACGGCGTCGGTGCGGTTGACGCCGCCGTCGGTCGCGGGCGGTGCGCGCAGACTCATGGTCCTTCGATCGTGGGGCAGAAGTGCTCGCAGTGACGACAATCCCGGCGTCGGCTGCCCGGTCGGAGGATCAAAGCCCGCCCAGGCGGAGGA
>JALYQN010000414.1 GCA_030855835.1 Actinomycetota bacterium
ACGAGCAGCACTCGAAGCCTTCATCCACGGCCACACCGACACCCACTGACAGCCGGTAGCTCACCGACAGGTCGAGACGTCACCGCCGCCCCAGCGACCCCGACGTCTCGAGAGCAGTGGGTGGTGCACCGGCGGGGCAAGAGTGCGAGGGTCAGGGGCGGCGGACCTCGCAGCCGCGCAGCGACTCGTCCGCGCCGACACCGATGACCTCGTCGATCCCGCCGCCGCACCGCACCCGGTCGGCGCCACCGCCAGGGCGCAGCTCGACGACGTCGCCGCCTGGACCGCCGCGCACCCGGTCCCGGCCGGCACCGGCGTACACATGGTCGCGACCGGCACCACCGGCGACGACGTCTGCCCCCGGACCGGCGCGCACGTCGTCGGCGCCTCGCAGCACCCGGACCCGGTCGTCACCGGCCTTGGCCGCCACCAGATCGCCGCGGTCAGTGCCCACCAGCACGTCGTCGCCCGGCGTACCTTCCACCTGGTCCGCCGCGACTGCAGCCACGCCTACCCCGAGCCCCGACCCGCCCGCGGCCAGCACCACCCCAGCGACCACCCCAGCGACCAACGCAGCCACTGGCTCGCGGCGCTTCACTGCCCCGCCCGATCGCCCCACCAGGCGAGCAGCTCCGCACGGGCCCGGTCCTCGCCGAGCGGCCCGTGCTCGATGCGCAGGTCGAGCAGGTACCGGTACGCCTGCCCCACCACCGGCCCCGGGGTGACGCCGAGCAGCTGCTGGATCTGGTTGCCGTCGAGGTCCGGCCGCATCGCGGCCAGCTCCTCGGCGTGGGTCAGCCGGGCGATCCTCACCTCGAGGTCGTCGTACGTGCGCTGCAACCGCGCCGCCTTGCGAGCGTTGCGGGTGGTGGAGTCGGCGCGAGTCAGTACGTGCAGCCGCTCCAGCTGGTCGCCGGCGTCGCGCACGTAGCGACGCACGGCCGCGTCGGTCCACTCCCCGGCGGCGTAACCGTGAAAGCGCAGGTGCAGCTCGACCAGCCGGGACACCGCGTCGACCACCGCCCGCGGGAAGCGCAGCGCCCGGAGCCGCTTGTCGGCCAGCTTGGCGCCCACCACGTCGTGGTGGTGAAAGGTCACCGAGCCGTCGCTCTGGAACCGGCGGGTGCGGGGCTTGCCGATGTCGTGCAGCAGCGCCGCGAACCGCACCGCCAGGTCCGGTCCCTCGCCCAGGCGCGCCTCCAGCGCGATGGCCTGCTCGAGCACGGTGAGGGTGTGCTGGTAGACGTCCTTGTGCCGGTGGTGCTCGTCGCGCTCCAGCCGCAACGCGGGCAGCTCGGGCAGCACGTGGTCGGCAAGACCGGTGTCCACCAGCAGGACCAGGCCACGGCGGGGGTCGTCAGAGCACATCAGCTTGACCAGCTCGTCGCGCACCCGCTCGGCCGACACGATGGTGATCCGGTCGGACATGTCGTGGATCGCCTCGACCACCTCGTCGACGGCGTCGAAGCCCAGCTGTGCGCTGAACCGCGCCGCTCGCATCATCCTGAGCGGGTCGTCGCCGAACGACCGCGCTGCCGTGCCGGGCGTACGAAGCCGCCGGGCGGCGAGGTCGGCCAGCCCACCGAAGGGGTCGACGAACGTCCGCGACGGCAGCTCGACGGCCATCGCGTTGATGGTGAAGTCCCGCCGCGACAGGTCGCCCTCCAGGGTGTCGCCGTACTCGACGTCCGGCTTGCGGGAGGTGTCGTCGTACCGGTCGGAGCGATAGGTCGTGATCTCGACCTGGGCGCCGCCACGCCGGGCGCCGATGGTGCCGTACGCGCGCCCGACGTCCCACGTCGCGTCCGCCCAGTCCGCGAGTACCGCCTCGGTGACCTCGGGACGGGCCGAGGTGGAGAAGTCCCAGTCGGCGCCGAGCGTGCCGTGGAGCAGGGCGTCGCGCACCGTCCCACCGACCAGGTCGAGCCGCTCGCCCGCGGCGGCGAAGCGCTGCGCCAGTGGCTCGACCACGGGGGCCACCCGCAACAGCTCGGCGACCACCCCGCGCTGCAGGTCGCTCAGCCGGCCGCTGGGCGCTGCAGGTGGGTAGGGGTGGTCCGGCACGGGTCCCGATCGTACGCAGCGCGGCGCCCTAGCATGAGGTGGTGACCGCCGGATGCGACCGGCGCCGGCTGCACGCCGCCGCTACGGCTGTGCTGCTCGCGGCGCTCCCGCTGCTGCTGGCCGCGGCCCACCCGCTCCCGGCCGACCCGCTCCCGGCCTCACCCGGCACACCCGAATCGGCAGCGACGGTCGACGACGTCCAGGGGCTAACGGTCGAGCTCACCTCCGTAACCCCCTCGGCGCTGCGGCCGGGCGAGCCGCTGCAACTGGAAGGCCGAGTCACCAACGTCGACGACCAGGTGTGGCGCCGGGTCAACGCGTACCTGGTCATCTCGCCGAGCCCGCTGACATCGCGCGCCGAGCTGGCCGCAGCGGGTGACAGCGCCGCCGAGTCGTACTTCGGGGACCGCATCATCGACTTCGGTCTGTTCGCCCGTCTGGGCGGACTGACCCCTGGCGAGTTCGCCCCGTTCCGGCTTCGGGTGCCGTGGAGCGACCTGGGCATCTCGGGCCTGCCCGGCGTCTACACCGTCGGCGTGCAGGTGCTCGCCACCGACCTCGACGACACCCGGCCCACCGAGGGTCGGGTGCGCACCTTCGTGCCGCTCGTCGAGGAG
>JALYQN010000386.1 GCA_030855835.1 Actinomycetota bacterium
ACGCGTACTTCCTGTACCCGCCCGACCGGCCGCTGACCGAGACCGCGCACGACCGTCTCGCCACCATCGCCCAGCACTCCGAGCTCGGCGGCGGCATGGCAGTGGCGATGAAGGACCTGGAGATCCGCGGCGCCGGCAACCTGCTGGGTGGCGAGCAGTCCGGCCACATCGCCGACGTCGGCTTCGACTTGTATGTGCGGCTGGTCGGCGAGGCGGTCGCGGACTTCCGCGGCGACCAGCCGCAGCAGGAGGCCGACGTCGGCATCGAGGTGCCGGTCGACGCCCACCTGCCGTACGACTACGTGCCGAGCGAACGGCTGCGGCTGGAGGCGTACAAGCGGCTCGCGGCGGTGCGGGCCGAGGACGAGGTCGACGAGGTGCGCGCCGAGCTGGCGGACCGCTACGGCGAGCCACCGGCCCCGGTGGACACGCTGCTGCGGGTGGCCAGGCTGCGGGCCCGGGTGCGCGCCGCGGGGCTCACCGACGTGACCGCCGGCGGCCAGCACGTGCGGTTCGCACCGGTGGAGCTGTCCGAGTCGCGCGCGATGCGGTTACGGCGGCTCTACCCCGGCAGCATCGTCAAGGCTCCCGCGCGTACGATCCTGGTGCCGAGACCCAAGACTGCTCGGGTCGGCGGCTCGCTGGTCACCGACGTCCCGCTGCTGGACTGGGTCCGTACGGTCGTCGACGAGGTCGTCGACCCCCCGGCGGCCTAGGGCAGGCAGGACAGCGGGAGGAGGGCCGGGCGCATGCGTCGAGTGGGGCACGTCGCTGCCGCAGCGGTCGCGGTGCTCACGACACTGGCGCTGGCCGGGTGCGGCGAGGTGAGCCCCGGGGCAGCCGCCACCGTCAACGGCCAGGCGATACCACTCGACGAGGTCGACGAGGTCGCCCGGGCGCTGTGCACCTACACGCAGACCACCGCCGAGCTACAGGGCTCCCCGCCCGAGCAGCTGGCCACAGCAGACATCCGGCGTGAGGTGCTGGGCACCCGCCTCAACGCCGCGCTCGCGGAGGTCGTCAGCGACGAGCTCGGAGTCGACGTACCGCCGTCGTCGTACGAGGGTGGGACGAGCCAGATCGAGCCGGTTCTCGAGCAGATGCCCGCCGCTGAGGCCGATGTGCTGCGCGACTACGTGGACACCCTCGGCCGGCTGCGCGAGCTCACCGCGGCGATCGGCGAGGACCGTGGTGACAGCAGCGTGGCCGAGACGCCGGAGACCGCCATCAGCCGGGGCTACCTGCTGCGGCTGGCGCAGGGGACCGACATCGAGCTCGACCCGCGTTTCGGCCAGTTGCGGCAGGGCCGGCTGGTTGGCGGCAGCGGCTCGCTGTCGGTACCGGCCGACGCCGGGTCCCGTGCCGACCCGCCGCCCGCTTCCCAGACCTGCAGCTGAGTCCCTGCCATGGGAGCGGCTGGGCCCACCGGAGCGGCCGTGCTCGAGCTGGTCGCCGTTATGGACCGGCTGCGCTTGCCCGGCGGATGTCCGTGGGACCGCGAGCAGACCAGCCAGAGCCTGGCGCGCTATCTGCTCGAAGAGACCTACGAGGTGCTCGAGGCGCTGGACTCCGGGGATCGCAAGCATCTGCGCGAGGAGCTCGGCGACCTGCTGCTGCAGGTGGTGTTCCACGCTCGGCTCGCCGAGGAGCATCCCGACGACCCGTGGGACATCGACGACGTGGCTCGCGGGATCGTCGACAAGCTGGTCAGCAGGCACCCGCACGTCTTCGACGACGCCGAGGCCGGCGGAGCCGATGATCTGAGGGCCTTCGACGTCGAGGCCAGCTGGGAACGGCAGAAGGCGGCGGAGAAGCGACGCGTGTCGCTGCTCGACGGCATCCCTGCCGCGATGCCGGCTCTCGCCCGCGCCGACAAGGTGCTCGCCCGGGTCGAGCGATCGGGACTCGACGTGGCACCGGCTGGCGAGGCCGAGCCGTTCGGCGATCGGCTGCTGGCGCTGGTGGCGCAGGCACGGGCCGCTGGCGTGGACTCGGAGGCGGCCCTGCGTCGGGCCACCGTCGACCTGGCCACGCGCGTCGCCGCCGCGGAGTCGCGACCCGAAAACGGCTCGACGCTGCAGGCCTGAGCGGGCCAGGCTCTGTCCATGACAACCCCTGAGCTGCAGATCCAGTGCCTGGCCGTCGACAGCACCGAGCCGGCGGCGCTGGCCTCCTTCTGGTCCGCAGCGCTCGGCTGGCGGCGAACGTACGCCGACGACGACGAGGTGGTGCTGGAGCCGCCGGCGGGAAGTCCCCAGGACGGGGTCAGCCCGGACCTGATCTTCCTGCGGATCCCGGAGGTGAAGGACGGCAAGAACCGGCTGCACCTCGATCTGCGCCCGGTGAACCAGCAAGCGGAGGTCACGAGGCTCCTCGGGCTCGGAGCCACGCACGCCGACGTCGGGCAGGGCGACGACAAGACGTGGGTGGTGCTGGCCGATCCAGACGGCAACGAGTTCTGCGTCCTGCGCCCCCTCACCCCCGCCGAGCTCGCCGAGTAGCCAGCCGATCACCCTGTACGTTCTCGCGCCACTCGACGGGGGAGCCGCTGCCTGCGGCGCGGACCGCGACGTGGCGGATAGCATCGCGGGATGGCCAGCATCGACGCGGTAGGGGCACGCGAGATCCTCGACTCCCGCGGCAACCCCACCGTCGAGGTCGAGGTCGAGCTCGACGACGGGACCGTCGCCCGCGCCGCCGTCCCGTCCGGCGCCTCGACCGGGCGGTTCGAGGCGGTGGAGCTGCGCGACGGCGGCGATCGCTACCTGGGCAAGGGCGTCGCCAAGGCCGTCCAAGCGGTCAACGACGTGATCGGCCCGCAGCTAGCTGGCGCTAACGCCGACGAGCAGCGCCTCGTCGACCAACTCCTGTTCGACCTCGACGGCACCGACAACAAGTCCGGGCTCGGTGCGAACGCGATGCTCGGCGTGTCGTTGGCCGTGGCCCGCGCGGCCGCGCAGTCGGCCGAGCTCCCGCTGTACCGCTACGTCGGCGGGCCGAACGCTCACCTGTTGCCGGTGCCGATGATGAACATCCTCAACGGCGGCGCCCACGCCGACACCGGCGTCGACGTGCAGGAGTTCATGATCGCGCCGATAGGCGCCGCGACGTACGCCGAGGCGGTGCGCCAGGGCGCCGAGGTCTACCACGCGCTCAAGGCGGTGCTGAAGCAGCGGGGACTGGCCACGGGTCTCGGCGACGAGGGGGGCTTTGCACCAGACCTGCCATCCAACCGGGACGCGCTCGACCTGATCGCCGAGGCGGTCGGCTCGGCGGGGCTGCGCCTGGGCGACGACATCGCGTTGGCACTCGACGTGGCGGCCAGCGAGTTCCACACCGACGGGACGTACGCGTTCGAGGGCGGCAAGTGGACGACCGGGCAGCTGTGCGACTACTACACCGACCTGGTCGGCTCGTACCCGATCGTGTCGGTCGAGGATCCCCTCGACGAGGACGATTGGCCCGGCTGGCAGGCGCTCACGCGGGCACTGGGCGACCAGGTGCAGCTGGTGGGCGACGACCTGTTCGTCACCAACGTCACCCGGTTGCAGCGGGGGATCGACGATGGAGCCGCCAACGCGTTGCTGGTCAAGGTCAACCAGATAGGCACGCTCACCGAGACCCTCGACGCGGTCGAGCTCGCCCACCGCGCAGGGTTCCGCACCATGATGAGCCACCGCTCCGGTGAGACCGAGGACACCACCATCGCCGACCTGGCGGTCGCCGCCAACTGCGGTCAGATCAAGAGCGGCGCCCCTGCCCGGTCCGAGCGGGTGGCGAAGTACAACCAGCTGCTCCGCATCGAGGA
>JALYQN010000387.1 GCA_030855835.1 Actinomycetota bacterium
AAGGCACTGGCCATCGCCCAGCAGCCCGGGGTGATCTTCTGCTCGTTCGGCGACATGCTGCGGGTCCCGGGCAGCAGCAACGACCTGTTCCGGATCAAGAGCGCCGGTGCCGACGTACGGGTGGTCTACTCACCGCTGGACGCGCTCAACCTGGCGCGCGCCAACCCCGACCGGGAGGTGGTGTTCTTCGGTATCGGCTTCGAGACCACCGCGCCGGCCAACGCCATGACCGTCTACCAGGCGCAGCGGCTCGGGGTCCCCAACTTCTCCCTGCTGGTGTCACACGTGCTGGTGCCCCCGGCGATCGCTGCGATCATGGAGTCGCCGACGTGCCGGGTCCAGGCGTTCCTCGCAGCCGGCCACGTGTGCAGCGTGATGGGCACCAGTGAGTACCCGCCGCTGGCCGCGAAGTACGAGGTGCCCATCGTGGTGACCGGCTTCGAGCCGCTCGACATCCTGGAGGGCATCCGCCGCACCGTCATCCAGCTGGAGTCGGGACGCTACGAGATGGAGAACGCCTACCCGCGGGCGGTGCGCGACGAGGGAAACCCGGCGGCCATGGCCATGCTGCGGGACGTGTTCGACGTGACCGACCGCACCTGGCGCGGGATCGGAATGATCCCTGGCAGCGGATGGCGGCTGTCGCAGCGGTACGCGGCCTTCGACGCCGAGGAGCGGTTCTCCGTCTCCGACATCCACACCGCGGAATCGACGATCTGCCGCTCTGGCGAGGTCCTGCAGGGGCTCATCAAGCCGCACGAGTGCGCGGCGTTCGGCAACGAGTGCACGCCGCGCAAGCCCCTCGGCGCGACGATGGTGTCGTCCGAGGGCGCCTGCGCCGCATACTTCTCGTACCGGCGGATGGAGCTGCCCGTGGTGGACGCGCCAGCGCAGGCACCGGCGCAGGCGCCCGCGGAGACGCCCGTGGGGGCGGGCAGCCGTGGCTGAAGCCGGTCTGGACTTCGACAGCTGGGTCTGCCCGGCCCCGCTGCGGGACTCCCCGACCATCGTGATGGGCCATGGCGGCGGTGGCGCGTTGTCGGCCGAGCTGGTGGAGCACCTGTTCCTGCCCGCCTTCGGCGCCGCTGCGCATAGCGGGCTGGGCGACTCGGCGGTCGTCGACGTGGGTCCGGTCCGGCTGGCGTTCTCGACCGACTCGTACGTCGTCCGGCCGATGTTCTTCCCCGGTGGCACGATCGGCGACCTCGCGGTGCACGGGACGGTCAACGACCTGGCGATGGCCGGTGCGAATCCGCTGGTGCTGTCCACCGCCTTCATCCTCGAGGAGGGCACGGCGCTGTCCGACATCGGCCGGGTGGCCGAGGCGATGGGGGCCGCGGCAAGCGCCGCTGGCGTCCGGCTGGTCACCGGTGACACCAAGGTCGTCGACTCCGGCCACGGCGACAAGGTGTTCGTCAACACCGCCGGGATCGGACTGGTCCCGGACGGTGTCGATCTGCGCCCTGACGCGGCGCAGGTCGGCGACAGCGTCATCGTCAGCGGTGACATCGGGGTGCACGGGGTGGCGGTGATGAGCTGCCGCGAGGGGCTCGAGTTCGACACCCTGGTCGAGAGCGACACCGCACCGCTGCACGGGCTGGTGGCGGCGATGCTGGCGACCGGCGCCCGGTTACGGGTGCTGCGGGACCCCACCCGAGGTGGGGTGGCTGCGACGCTCAACGAGATCGCATCGGCGTCGAAAGTCGGCGTCGAGCTGAACGAGCGGCAGCTGCCGATCCCGCAGCCGGTGGCCGACGCCTGTGGGCTGCTCGGCCTGGACCCGCTGTACGTGGCGAACGAGGGCAAGCTGGTCTGCTTCGTCGCCGCGGACGATGCCGAGCTGGTGCTGGACGCCATGCGCCGGCACGAGCACGGCAAGGGGGCCGCCGTCATCGGCACCTGCGTCGACGCGCACCCCGGGATGGTCGTGGCCCGCACCGGGCTCGGCGGCACCAGGGTGGTCGACCTGCCACTGGGCGAGCAGCTGCCCAGGATCTGTTGAGTGGCCGCTCCGAGTGCGACCGGCCGGCGGTCGGGCGCCGCGTTGTTCGCCGGCTATGCGTTTCCTCCCAACGAGCTGGGCTACTGCGGCCCGGACGGCTCGTCGGTGTTGCTCGAGGGGGGCGCCACCGGTGACCTCGACACCGAGGTGGCTCGTCGGGCCCGGCTTTTCGACGGCGCCTGGCCGTACCTGGAGCTGATCGCCGCCGCCACCGGGATCGCCGATCCGCTGGACCCGCGAGTGGTGCGGGCGTACTGGCTCGGTGGCGACCTGCTCGACCACGTCGACGGTGAGGTGTTCGAGGCTCTGGTGCGCGACAGGTTCGGTGCCCAGCCGGGGGTCACCGAGCGGCTCGACCACGGTCGCGTCGGCGGCAGGATCATGGATGCCGGGGTCATCGGTGCGGGTGTCATCGGTGCCGGGCCGCACCACGGCTTCCACGTGCTGGTCGTCTACCCGTGGATCGGGCTGCTCGACCGCGGACCGGGGGTGGCCCTGTCGGTGTTGGACAGCTGCCGGGTGCGCTGGGGGCTGGTGGAGTCGGTCGACGGCGACCGGGTGTCGGTGCGTACGCCCGCCTTGCAGCTGGCGGGCGGCGAGCTGGTGCTCGGTGGCGAACAGGCCCTGACCGCCCGGTGGGCGGCCGCTGGGCACGCGTTCGTGTCCTCGCCGCAGCCGGGGGAGTGGGTGGCGCTGCACTGGGACTGGGTCTGCGACCGACTCAGCGACGACGCGGTGGTCGAGCTGCGTGGGCGTACCGACCGCCAGCTCGCCGCCGCGAACGCCTGGCTAGCCTCCCGCCACCCGGGCTGACGCCCTAACTTCTCCTGAGGCCCGCCCGCACGACGGTGTGCCGCCCGCCGACGGTGTCGGGGGAGGGGTCAGGGCACCGGGCGGGCCTCGATGCGGACGTCGGTGCCGACCTGGCGCACGTCGACCAGCTCGAGGCGATGGGCGTCGGTGAGCGTGGCGACGCCGCCGCCCTCGAGTGACGCCGGTCCGGAGCCCAGCAGTGCCGGCGCGAGGTAGGCGACAACCCGGTCGACCAGGCCGGCGGCAACCATCGCGCCGGCCAGGCGCGGCCCTCCCTCGAGCAGGACGTGTCGCCGTCCTCGGGTGTACAGACCCCGCAGCAACGCGACCAGGTCCACCCGACCGTCGGCCGCTGTGCCCAGCTCGGCGGCGG
>JALYQN010000398.1 GCA_030855835.1 Actinomycetota bacterium
ACCTCGAGGTCGTCGTCACCGTCGACCACCGGTCGGTCGGCCTCGCCGCCCTGCTCGAGGCAATAACCCTCGACCAGGACCGGGTGATCCTGCCCGACGGACTCTGGATCAGCCTCGACCACCCCGAGCTCGACCGGCTCGTCCGCCTCGTCGGTGAGGCCCGCGAGCTGCACGACGCGCCCGGCGACGGCATCCGGGTATCCCGCCACCAACCGGGTCTGTGGGAGGAGCTCGACGAGCTCGGTGTCGTCGACGAGCAAGCCGCGCGCTGGGTACGCGCCGCCGCCGGCCTCCGCGACGTCGCCGCGCTGCCCGAGGTCGCCCACCCGTCCGGGTTGCTGGCGACGTTGCGGCCGTACCAGCATGACGGGTTCCGGTGGCTCACCCTGCTGTGGCAGACCGGGCTCGGCGGCATCCTCGCCGACGACATGGGCCTGGGCAAGACCGTCCAGACGCTCGCGCTCATCGCGCACGCGCGGCCGTCCACCAGCGCACCGTTCCTCGTCGTCGCGCCCACCAGCGTCGTCAGCACCTGGGCCACCGAGGCACGTACCTTCACCCCAGGCCTGCGCGTCCGCACCATCACCGAGTCACACGCTCGCCGCCGCGCGAGTCTCACCGACATCGCCGCCGACGCCGACATCGTGGTCACCACCTACACCCTGGTCCGGCTCGAGGCCGACGCCTACGCCGCACTGCCCTGGGCCGGACTGGTCGTCGACGAGGCGCAGATGGTCAAGAACCACCAGTCCAAGACGCACCAGGCCGTACGCCGGCTGGCCCAGCCATTCACCCTCGCCGTCACCGGCACCCCGCTGGAGAACAACCTGATGGAGCTGTGGGCGCTGCTGTCCCTGACCGCGCCCGGGCTGTACCCGCATCCCGGCCGATTCGCCGAGCAGGTCGCCCGTCCGATCCAGAACGCCGTCGACGCCGACGCCCTCGCCCGGCTGCGCAGCCGCGTACGCCCGTTCATGCTGCGGCGCACCAAGGAGGTCGTCGCCGCCGACCTGCCCGCCAAGCAGGAACAGGTGCTCGAGGTGACCCTCGGCCCGCGACACCGCAAGATCTACGACACCCACCTGCAGCGCGAACGCCAACAGATCCTCGGCCTCGTCGAGGACGACGTCGACAAGCACCGGCTCGCGATCTTCCGCTCGCTCACCCGCCTGCGCAGATTGAGCCTCGACGCGTCGCTGATCGACGACGCCTATGCCGGTGTCGCGTCGGCCAAGATCGACGTGCTCGTCGAGCACCTGCGCGAGGTCGCGGCCGAGGGCCACCGAGCGCTGGTGTTCAGCCAGTTCACCGGGTTCCTGGAGCGTGTACGCACCCGGCTCGACGCCGAGGGCATCGCCTACTCCTACCTCGACGGCCGCACCCGCGACCGGCCGAGGGTGATCGGGGCCTTCAAGACCGGTGACGACCCGGCGTTCCTGATCAGCCTCAAGGCCGGCGGTGTGGGGCTCACCCTCACCGAAGCCGACTACTGCTTCCTGCTCGACCCGTGGTGGAACCCCGCCGTCGAGTCCCAGGCCGTCGACCGCACCCACCGCATCGGCCAGCGACGCCGGGTCATGGTCTACCGCCTTGTCGCCACCGACACCATCGAGGAGAAGGTCATGGAGCTCAAGGCGCGCAAGGCCGAGCTGTTCGCGAGCGTCGTCGACGGCGACGGCTTCGGGTCCGCCGAGCTCACCGGCGACGACATCGTCGAGCTCCTCGACTGATCAGGCATCGATGACGCCCGCCGCCCGCGCGGCTCGGGCATACGCCTGCGCGAGCGATGCCACGCTCTCGTGGGCGTTGAGACCGCTCGGGTTGGGTACGACCCACAGCTCGGCAGCGGCGAAGTCCTCGGGCTGTCGTCCCGGCCGCGCCTTGGGTCGGTCGAACGCCAGCCGGTACGCCGTCACGCCCGCGACCGCCACCACGCGCGGACGCTCGCGTACCACCAGCTCGCGGAGGTGTACGACACCCGCACGCAGCTCGGCGGCGGTCAGCTCGTCGGCACGCGCGGTAGCCCGGGGCACCAAGTTGGAGATGCCGATCCCGCGGGCGATGAGGTACGCGC
>JALYQN010000403.1 GCA_030855835.1 Actinomycetota bacterium
ACCTTGGACTGTGCCGAGCGCCTCGCCGGCCACGGGTACCCCGTCGTGCCCCACCTGGCCGCGAGAATGGTGCGCGACCGCCAGCACCTGCGCGACATCGTGGACAGGATGCTCGCGGTCGGCGTCGGCGACGTCTTCGTGCCCGCCGGTGACGCCGACCCACCCGCCGGGGAGTACGACGGCGCGCTGCCGCTGCTGCGCGACCTGACCGAGCACGGCCGACCCTTCGCTGATGTCGGGATCACCGGCTACCCGGAGAGCCACCCGCGCATCTCCGACGACGTCACCGTGCAGGCCATGTGGGACAAGCGCGCTCATGCGACCTACCTGGTGAGCAACCTGTGCTTCGACCCGGTGCAGCTGCGCAGGTGGGTCTCGCGGCTGCGGACCCGTGGCGTGACGATGCCGCTGCTGATCGGTCTGCCCGGTCCGGTGGAACGGACCCGGTTGCTCACGATGGCCACCAAGATCGGGGTGGGGGAGTCGACCCGGTTCCTGTCCAAGAACGTCGGGGCGTTCGCCCGGATCGCCGCGCCGGGGGGCTGGAGTCCCGAGCGGCTGCTCGACCGCGCCTCCGACCTGTTCGTCGACCCGGTGGCAGGTGCGTCCGGAGTGCACCTTTTCACGTTCAACCAGCTGAAGCAGACCGCGAACTGGCGTCGCGAGCTGCTCGGCAGCCCGCCACCCTGACGCCCGCACGCGACTGCGACGGCCCGAACCGACCCCCCGACCCGACGCCGGTTGGCAGTGGGTTGACGGCGCTCAGCCCCGGATCGTAGGCTCACAATGTGAGCAGTCAGTTCCACACTGTGGCCGTCGCCCGGAGCACAGCGTGAGCGTCAGCGGGACGCAGGCAATCGACCGGGCGGCGGCGCTGCTGTCCCTCGTGGTGTACGCCGACCACCCCTGCTCGTACGCGGACCTGGTTGCCGAGACCGGTCTGGCGCGGTCCACGGCGTCCCGGCTGCTGGCCGCACTCGAGCGCCACCACCTGCTCGGGCGCGACGCAGCCGGCGGCTACCACCCCGGGTCGCTGTTCGCCGTCCACGCAGCTCGGCACGAACCGACCGAGGCGCTCGTCCGCGCCGCCGAACCGTTCCTCGACGAGGTCAACCACGCGACGGGTGAGACGGTCAACCTCGCGGTCCCGAGTGGGGAGGGCGTCGTCCAGGTCGCCCAGGTCGACTCGACGTTCCAGCTCGGCGCCGGCAACTGGGTCGGGGTTCAGGTGCCGCCGCACTGCTCCGCGCTCGGCAAGGTGCTGTATGCCTACGAGGCGATCCCAGCACCACGCGGCCGGCTCGAGCGCCGTACCGAACGCACGGTCGCCACACCGGCCGAGCTCGAGCGCCAGCTCGGTGAGGTCCGCAGCCGCGGTTTCGCCTACACCCACGGCGAGCTGGAGGAGGGCCTCGACGGCGTGGCCGCGCCAGTACGTGGCCGGGACGGGACCGTGCTCGCTGCCCTCGGGGTGTCCGGCCCCAGCTTCCGGATGGTCGACTCGCTCGACGAGATCGCCGCCCTCGTGGTCAGCCAGTCGGACCGACTCTCGCTCGACATGGGATACCACCCGGACCATCCAGCACATCCACGCCCGACCAGGAGGCAGCAGCAATGAGCAACAACCACAGCTCGGTCGACCAGAGCGACCGATCGGTCCCCTACAACCTTCGGCAGACCGGGCCGACCCCGGTCGAGCTGCTGATCTCCACCCGGATCCGCAAGTCGCCGTACTGGCACCTGTCCATGGAGGCGGGCTGCTGGCGGGCGGAGGTCTACAACCGGGTCTATCACCCGCGCGGCTACGTGCAGAACAAGGACGGCGGCGCGATGGTCGAGTACGACGCGCTCGTCAACCACGTCACGCTGTGGAACGTCGCGGTCGAGCGGCAGATCCAGGTCAAAGGGCCGGACGCCGAGGCCTTCGTCGACTACGTCATCACTCGGGACGCGACCAAGATCGCGCCGATGCGGGCGCGGTACGTCATCTTGTGCAACGAGCGTGGCGGCATCCTCAACGACCCAGTGCTGCTGCGGCTGTCCGAGGACGAGTTCTGGTTCAGCCTGTCCGACTCCGACCTGTCGCTATGGCTTCAAGGCGTCAACGTGGGCGGGCGGTTCGACGTGGCGATCCAGGAGATCGACGTGTGCCCGGTGCAGATCCAGGGGCCGAAGTCGATCGACTTGATGATCGACCTGGTCGGTGCCGAGGTGGCCGAGATCCCGTCGTACGGGCTGCTCGAGGCAACAGTCGGCGGCCACTCCGTCGTGGTGTCCCAGACCGGTTTCACCGGCGAGAAGGGGTATGAGATCTACCTGCGCGACGCCACCCTGCATGCCGAGGACATGTGGAACGCGGTGCTGGACGCCGGCAAGGCGCACAACCTGGCCGTGATCGCGCCCGCACACCACCGCCGAATCGCCGCCGGCATCCTGTCCTGGGGACAGGACATGGATGTGGAGACGCTGCCGTTCCAGGTGAACCTCGGCTACCAGGTGCCGCGCACCAAGGAGGGCGACTATGTCGGGCGGGCTGCCCTGGAGGCGGTCCGCGACCAGATCGACGAAGGCAACCCACCGTTCACGCACCGGCTGGTCGGCATGGTCCTCGGCGGCAAGCCGATCGACGACTACGCCCCCGACTTCTGGCTCATCCACAGCGATGCGGGCGCCGATCCGATCGGCTATGTGACCTCTCCCTGGTACTCCCCGGAGCTGGAGACCAACATCGCAATGGGGCACGTTCCGGTCGGGCTGTCCAAGGTCGGCACCCCCCTGCGGGTGGCGTTGCCGGACACGTACGCCGAGCGCGCCGGGGAGCTGGTCGACGCCAAGGTCGTAGACATGCCGTTCCGCGAGTCGGTGAACCCGAACACCCGGGAGGTGTTGAAGGCGCAGGGCCGCGACGCCGCCATCTAGCGGGCTAGTGTTCCTCCATGAGCAACGGCGGTGCGCCACGAGGCACACTGCGCGCCAGCTCGGGTAGCGGTCCGCCCGCCGCGAGCACGGTTCAGTCGGTCGATCGCGCGATCAGCGTGCTCGAGATCCTCGCCCATGCGGGTGAGGCCGGGGTGACCGACATCGCGGGGCAGCTGGGCGTGCACAAGTCCACCGCCTTCCGGCTGGTCGCCGCCCTGGAGCACCGGGGGCTGGTCGAGCAGAACACCGAGCGCGGCAAGTACCGCCTCGGCGTCGGCGTGCTGCGGCTCGCTGGCGCCACGACGGCGCGGCTCGACCTCGTGCAGGAGTCGCGGCACGTCTGTCGCAGCCTCGCCGTCGACACCGGCGAGACCGTCAATCTCACCGTGCTGTCCGACGGGGCGGCGCTGTACGTCCACCAGGTGGCCGGGTCTTCGGCGCTCCAGTCGCACAACTGGGTGGGGCAGCGCATCCCGCTGCACGCGACATCCAACGGCAAGGTGCTGCTGAGCGGCCTGCCTCGCGACGAGGCGGCCGCGCTGGTGCGGCGCCAGCCGAAGGCATACACCGAGCGCACCCTCGGCAGCCGCACGGCGGTGCTCGCCGCGGCCGAACAGGTCCGCACCGACGGGTACGCCGTCGCCGCCGACGAGCTCGAGCTGGGGCTGACCGCCGCCGCGGCGCCGGTACGCAACGCGTACGGCGACGTCGTCGCCTCGATAAGCGTGTCTGGACCCAGCTTCCGCCTGAACAGTGACCGGCTGCGCAGCGTAGTAACAGCGACCGTCGAGGCCGGTCAGGAGATCTCTGGCCGCCTCGGTTGGCGGGACCCGGCGACGCCGGATCGTGACCAGCCGATCCCTTGACGGGCCTGGTACCGCCAGCGATGCTGTTGCGCATCAGACGCCCCGTTGCGTCACGTGCAACTGCGGGAGGAAGGTTTTCGAGCCGACGCTGTCGCCGTGGGAGCGTCAGGTGATGGAGTGTGGCAACGGCGACGGTACGAACGCGAGTAAGGAGGGAGCGGAGGCGCATGCCGGACCTGCTGGTCGGGGGTCAGTGGCGCGGCGCTGAGTCGGCTTCCACGCGTGAGATCCGGTGCCCGGCCGACGGGCATCTGGTCGCGACCGTCGACGAAGCCGGCCGTGCCGACGCGGAGGCGGCGATTCTGGCCGCGCGGGAGGCCTTTGACCGCGGACCCTGGCCGGCCACCCCCGCCAAGGACCGCGGCGAGCTGCTGTGGCGGGTCGCCGACCTGCTGGTCGAGCACAAGGACGACATCGCGCGGGCCGAGTCGCTGGACACCGGGAAGCGCTTCGTGGAGTCGCAGTACGACGTCGACGACGTCGTGGGCGTGTTCAGGCACTACGGCGGGCTCGCCGACAGCGATGCCGGCCGGGTCGTCGACACCGGGCAGCCCGACGTGGTCAGCCGGATCGTGCACGAGCCACTCGGCGTCTGCGCCCTGATCACGCCGTGGAACTACCCACTGCTGCAGACCTCCTGGAAGGTCGCGCCGTGCCTCGCGGCCGGCAACACGTTCGTGCTCAAGCCGAGCGAGCTCACCCCGTCGAGCGCGCTGTGGCTGATGCGCCTGCTCGCGGTGGCCGGCCTGCCGGACGGTGCCGCGAACCTGGTGCTCGGCGCAGGCGCCGACACCGGTGCGGTCCTGGCCGAGCACCCGGCGGTAGACCTGGTGTCGTTCACTGGCGGGTTGGTGACCGGACGTCAAGTCATGGCGGCTGCGGCCGCGACCGTCAAGAAGGTCGCCCTCGAGCTCGGTGGCAAGAACCCCAACATCGTGTTCGCCGACGCTGACCGCGAGACCGCCCTCGACATGGCGTTGACGGCGGTGTTCCTGCACTCGGGGCAGGTCTGCTCGGCCGGCGCGAGGCTGGTGGTGGATGCGTCGATTCACGACGAGTTCGTCGACGAGCTGGTGCGTCGCGCCCAGACCATCCGCCTCGGCGGCCCGTTCGACGACAAGGCCGAGACCGGCCCGCTGATCTCGGTGGCGCACCGCGACAAGGTGGAGGCCTACGTCGCAGACGGTCTCGCGGCCGGCGCCCGGCTGCGCTGCGGCGGCGCACAGCCGGACGATCCCGCCCTGGCCGACGGGTTCTACTACCTGCCGACCATCCTGGACGGCTGCACCTCGGACATGGGCGTCGTCCAGGACGAGTCGTTCGGCCCGGTGCTGACCGTCGAGACGTTCACCGATGAGGACGACGCCGTGCGCATCGCCAACGACACCCACTACGGCCTGGCCGGGGCGGTGTGGACCTCCGACGCCGGGCGCGCGGAGCGGGTCGCGGGGCGGCTGCGCACCGGCACCGTGTGGATCAACGACTTCCACCCGTACGTCCCGCAGGCGGAGTGGGGCGGCTACAAGCAGTCCGGCGTCGGCCGCGAGCTCGGCAACGCCGGCCTGGACGAGTACCGCGAGACAAAGCACGTCTGGCACAACATCCGTCCCGCTCCACAGGGCTGGTTCGGCGGATGAGCCGGCGCGGCTCGTACGACTACGTCATCGTCGGTGGCGGTTCGGCCGGCTGCGTGCTCGCCAACCGGCTGAGCGCCGACCCGTCGACCAGCGTGCTGGTGCTCGAGGCCGGGAGGTCAGACTTCATCGTCGACCCGTTCGTGCACATGCCCGCGGCACTGCCGTTTCCGATCGGGAACCGACTCTACGACTGGTGCTACGAGTCCGACCCCGAGCCGTTCATGGGCGGGCGTCGGGTGTCTCACGGGCGGGGCAAGCTGCTCGGAGGCTCGAGCAGCATCAACGGCATGATCTTCCAGCGTGGCAACCCGCTCGACTTCGAGCGCTGGGCGAGCGACAAGGGCATGGACACCTGGAACCACGCGCACTGCCTGCCCTACTTCAAACGGATGGAGACGTGCCTGGCCGGTGCCGACGAGTGGCGCGGCGGGAGCGGTCCGCTGGTGCTGGAGCGGGGCGAGGCCAAGACTGCGCTGTACGGAGCCTTCTTCGAAGCCGCGCAGCAGGCCGGCTACCCGCTGACCGACGACGTCAACGGGTACCGGCAGGAGGGATTCGCGCGGTTCGACCGCAACGTGCACCGCGCGCGACGCCTCAGCGCAGCCCGGGCATACCTGCACCCCGTACGGGACCGCCCCAACCTCACCGTCGAGACGCTCGCGCACGTGACCGGCATCGTCTTCGACGGAGATCGCGCTGTCGGGGTCGACTATCTACGTGCCGGCAGAGCACACCGCTCGGCGCGCGCCGGGCAGGTGGTCTGCTGTGGTGGCGCGATCAACACCCCGCAGCTGCTGCAGCTGTCCGGTGTCGGCAGCGCCGAGCTGCTGCGTGGACTCGGGGTCGACGTGGTGGCGGACCTGCCCGGCGTGGGCGCCAACCTCCAGGACCACCTCGAGGTCTATGTCGCGCACGCGTCGAGGCTGCCGGTCTCGATAGGGTCCTGGATGCGCTGGCGACACCGACCGCGGATCGGCGCGGAGTGGCTGTTCCTGCGGCGCGGCGTCGGCGCCACGAACCACTTCGAGGCAGGCGGGTTCGTGCGGACGAACGACGACGTCGACTATCCCAACCTGATGTTCCACTTTCTCCCGATCGCCATCCGCTACGACGGCACGCCCCCCGCCGGCATGCCCAAGGGCAGCCACGGCTACCAGGTGCACATCGGACCGATGTACTCCGACGCCCGCGGCTCGGTGACGATCCGCTCGACGGACCCGCGGCAGCACCCGTCCCTGCGGTTCAACTACCTCTCGACCGACCAGGACCGGCGCGAGTGGGTCGAGTGCGTGCAGGTGGCGCGCGACATCCTGGGTCAACCTGCCTTTGCACCCTTCGACGCCGGCGAGGTGTCCCCGGGGCCCGAGGTGCGCAGCGATGCCGACGTCCTCGACTGGGTCGGCCGTGACGGTGAGACGGCCTACCACCCGGCCTGCACGGCCAAGATGGGTGTGGGCGAGACGGCGGTGGTGGACCCGGCGACCATGCAGGTGCATGGCCTGCGGAACCTGAGCGTCGTCGACGCGTCCGCCATGCCGTACGTCACCAACGGCAACATCTACGCTCCGGTGATGATGCTGGCCGAGAAGGCCGCCGACCTGATCGCGGGCAACACCCCGCTGGCCCCGTCGGACGCGCCGTACTACTCGTACCGCGACGGGTCACCTCTGTACCCGCCGGGCGACCCGCGCAGCGCGGTGGGTGCGGACAGCAGCGCGACGAGAGGGGCACCGCATGAGTGATGCCGCGCTGTCGGTGCGCGACCTGTGGAAGGTCTTCGGCCCGCGCCCCGACCGGATCATCGGCACGCCCGACGCCAGCCTGCCGCGAGCCGAGCTGCTGGCGAAGACCGGGTGCACGGCGGCGGTCAAGGATGTGTCGTTCGACGTCGACCCCGGCGAGGTGTTCGTCGTGATGGGCCTGTCCGGCTCCGGCAAGTCCACCCTGGTGCGCTGCCTGACCCGGCTGATCGAGCCCACTGCGGGCGAGGTGCTGATCGACGGTGAGGACGTGCGGCAGATGTCCGAGGGGCGGCTGAGGGAGCTGCGTCGCACGCACGTGTCAATGGTGTTCCAGCACTTCGGGTTGCTTCCGCACCGCAAGGTCATCGACAACGTGGCGTACGGGTTGGAGGTCCGCGGTATCGGCAAGAAGGACCGGCACGCCAAGGCGCAGGAGATGGTCGACCTGGTCGGGCTGTCAGGCAACGAGGCGTCGTACCCCGACCAGCTGTCCGGCGGGATGCAGCAGCGCGTCGGCCTGGCCCGGGCGCTGGCGGTCGACCCGAGCGTGATGCTCTTCGACGAGCCGTTCTCCGCGCTCGACCCGCTGATCCGCCGTGACATGCAGGCCGAGGTCATCCGGTTGCACCACGAGGTCGGCAAGACGATGGTCTTCATCACCCACGATCTTGCCGAGGCGCTCAAGCTCGGCGACCGGATCCTCATCATGCGCGACGGGGCACTGGTGCAGATGGGCACGCCCGCCGAGGTGGTCGCGGCGCCCGCCGACGACTACGTGCGTGACTTCGTCAGCGACGTCCCGCGCTCGCACGTGATGACGCTGCGGTACGTGATGCGGGATCCGCGGCCGGGCGAGTCCCTCGACGGCCCGCAGCTGTCACCGGACATGGTGGTGCAGCAGGCCGCCCGCCGAGTCCTCGACTCCGAGCACGCCGTGCGCGTGGTGGAAGCCGAAACGCTGCTGGGTGTCGTCGACGATGTCGACATCCTGCGAGTGATCGTCGCCGAGGAAGGAGTGCGGGCATGACACTGCTCAGCCCGACGCGCGGGCGGCGAGCGACACCGAGCCAGGCGCCCACCGATGCCCAGGAGTCCGGCCGGCGTCGAGTATTCGCCCTCGTCGGGGTCCTGGCCGTCTGGGTCGCCGGATGGGCATTGCTGAAGGGGCGGCAGAACCTCGAGCTCGCGGTTTCCACGCAGACCGACCTGCACCGCTGGCTGCTCGACGTGCGCGACCGGGTCGAGGCTGCGCGTACCGACAACTTCTTCCTGGACTACGTGGTGGGCGGGGTGAGCAGCGCGCTCGACTGGGGGGTCGAGTTCCTGCAGCAGCTGTTCAGTCAGCCGGCGTTCCCGCGGCCGGTGCCAGAGATCGGCTGGCTCGGTGTGGTTGCGCTGGCCGTCTTCGTGGCGTACGCGCTGGCCGGGGCCAGGATCGCGGTGCTGGTGGCCGTCAGCATGCTTGCGTTCGGGCTGCTGGGCTATTGGGAGGAGAGCATCGACCTGCTGATCGTGACCGGGGTCGCGGTGGGCATCTGTGTTCTCATCGGCCTGCCGCTGGGCATCTGGATGTCGCGCAGCGACCGTACAACCGCGGTGGTGACCCCGGTGCTCGACGTCATGCAGACGATGCCGGCGTTCGCGTACCTGGCCCCGCTGGTGCTCTTCTTCGGCATCGGACCCGCGTCCGCGGTGGTCACCACCTTGATCTACGCGCTGCCGCCGCTGGTGCGCATCTCCGCCCACGGCCTGCGCTCGGTGTCACCCACGACGCTCGAGGCCACCACGTCGCTCGGGTCGACGTCACGCCAGCTGCTGGCCAAGGTGCAGCTGCCGATGGCGCGTCGGACCGTGATCGTTGGCCTCAACCAGACCACGATGGCCGCCCTC
>JALYQN010000440.1 GCA_030855835.1 Actinomycetota bacterium
GTGTACGGGTGCCGGGGCCGGTTGACCAGCTCTTCGGTAGGCCCCTGCTCGACCACGCTGCCCGCGTACAGCACCGCGACCATGTCGGAGATCGTCGACACCACCGCGAGGTCGTGGCTGATGTACAGCGCCGCACAGCCGTGCGCCTTGGTCAGCTGACGCACGGTGTCGAGCACTAACGCCTGGGTGGTGACGTCCAGTCCGGTGGTCGGCTCGTCCAGCACCACCAGCGCCGGCCAGGTGGCGAACGCCATCGCGATGCACACCCGCTGCTGCTGGCCGCCGGACAGCTGGTGCGGGTAGCGCTTCGCGAAGTCCGCGTCGGTCGGCAGGCCGACCTCCGCGAACGCCGACGTCACCCGCTCGGCCCGCTCCTGCGGCCCCTCGCCGTACTCGTGCACGTCGAGGACCTCACGCACCTGGCTGCCGACCCGGATCGCCGGGTTCAGCGCCGTGGTCGGGTCCTGCGGGACGTACGTCATCCGCGACCCGCGCCACTGGCGCAGCTCGTACTCGGACAGCGTGGTGAGGTCGGTGCCGTCCAGCACCACCGAGCCGCCAACCAGGTTCAGGCCGCGCCGGCTGCCACCGAGCAGCGCGGTCCCGACCGTGGTCTTGCCCGAGCCGGACTCCCCTACCAGACCAAGCACCGTTCCGGCCGGCACCGACAGGTCCACCCCGTCGACGACCGGCACGCCGACGTTGGTGTCGACCCGCAGGCCCTGTACCTCAAGCCCTCGGCTCACGCGGCCATCTCCCGGTCGGTGCCGGCAGCGGCCCGGGCGATGCCGTCCGCGATCAGGTTGGTGCCGACCGTCAGCAGACCGATCGCGATCACCGGCAGCAGCACCGGCCACGGCTGCACGGTGAAGCCGATCCGGCCCTCGTTGATCATCAGCCCCCAGTCGGCCTGGTCCGCCTGCAGGCCGGACAGACCGAGGAAGCCCAGGCCCGCGACCAGACCGATCGAGTACGTCAGCCGCAGCCCGCACTCCACCATCAGCGGCCCGGTGACGTTGGGCAGCAGGTCGCCGAGCCGGATCGACCACCGGCGCAGCCCCATCGACTCGGCCGAGCGGACGTAATCACGTCCGGCAACGTCGAGCACGGCGGCCCGCATCACCCGGGCGACCCGCGGGGCGTGTCCCGCAGCGACGGTGAGGATGACCGTCCAGGGACTCGGTTGGAAGATCGCCAGGAAGAGCAGCGCCAGCACGATCGCCGGGAACGCGAGGAACACGTCAGTGGTCCGCATCAGCACCTCGTCGACCCAGGTGCGGGAGTAGCCGGCCAGCAGCGCGATGAGCAGCCCAGCTCCGACGCCGACAATCGTGCACAGCGCCGACAACCAGAGCACCGAGAAGCCGCCGTACAGGAAGCGCGACCACACGTCCCGGCCGGTGATGTCGGTGCCGAACAGCAGACCCGGCACCTCGGGAGCGTTGGGTGGACCGACGATGGCCGTCTCACCCCCGGGCGCCACGAACGGCCCGATCATCGCGACCGCCACCACCAGCAGGGTGATGGCGACCCCGACCTTGGTGCGACCGTTCGCCCAGGACCGTCGCAGCAGGCCCGGTGTCTGCGCGCCCGCGCCTCGCCCGGCCGACGGGCCGCCACCAGCGAGGGGTTCGATGGCGCTCATGCGGCGGCCGTCCGCAGCCGTGGGTTGGTGAGGACGCCGACGACGTCGGCCAGCAGGTTGACCAGCACGTAGAAGGCGGCGATTAGCATGATGAGCGCCTGCAGGTAGGGGATGTCCCGGGCGTTCACCGCTTCGACCACGCCCGCACCGATGCCCGGGTAGGCGAACAAGAACTCGACCAGCACGATGCCGCCGGCGAGGTAGGCCAGCTGCAGTCCGATCACCTGCGCCACCGGCCCGATCGCGTTCGGCACCGCGTGCCGCCACAGCACGGACCGCTCGGGAATGCCGTTGAGCCGGGCCTGGTGCACAAAGTCGCTGTCCAGCACCTCGAGCATGGTCGCCCGCATCATCCGGGTGATGTACGGCGCCACCGCGAGCACCAGCGTGGCCACCGGGAGCACCAGCACCGACGGCTGCTCCAGCACCGGGATGGTGCTGCTGACCACCGCGGGCAGCCAATCCAACAGCCCAATGGCGAACACGTAGATGAGCACGATCCCGACTACGAACTCCGGCAGCGACGCCAGCACCAGCGTGCCCAACGCGGTCGCGTGGTCGGCCATCTGGTCCCGGCGTAGTGCGCTCCAGGTGCCCAGCAGCAGTGAGATCGGCGTCGCGATTAGCGCCGCGATCGCCATCAGCAACAGCGAGTTGCCCGCCCGCTCCGCGATCAGGTCAACGACAGGCTCCTGGCTGACGGTCGAGTTGCCCAGGTCGCCGGTGACCAGGTCACCGGCCCAGGCCAGGTAGCGCTGCGGCGCCGGGTCGTCGAGGTGCATCTGCGCGCGGACGATCTCGAGCCGGTCGGGGCTGGCCGAGCGGCCGAGGACCGCCCGGGCGGCATCGCCGGGGAGCAGCAGGCTGGCGCCGAACACCAGCAGCGACACGACGCCCAGGATGAACGCGCCGACCAGCAGCCTGCGTCCGACCAGTCGTCCGAGCGCCACCGCAAACCCCCGGTCTCAGGTGGCCAGCCAGGCGTGCCGGAAGCCGTAGCGGTCCAGCGCGTGCCCGGCCACGTTCGTCTCCAGCCCGGCCACGCCGGTGCTGTAGGCGTCCACCAGGTTGATGAACCCCCAGATGATGTGCCCGCCGCGCTCGTACTCGATCGCCTGGGCGTCCTGGATCAGGGTGCAACGCTTATCCTCGGCCGACTCCTGTTCCGCGGCGGTGACGAGGTCGATGAACTCCGGGTCTTCCCAGTGCGTCTCATTGAACGGGGAGCCGGGCAGCGATCCCTGGGCCACCTGGGCGAGGAACGACCGGGTGCCCCAGAAGTCCTGCGCGAACGGCCAGGACAGGTAGTCGTCTCCGTAGAACACGCCCGTGTCTACCTTGTTCAGCTGAACGTCCACGCCGGCCGCCCGGGCTTGCTCGGCGAACACCGTCGCGGCCTCGACGATCCCCTGCGCAACCGGAGATGTGGTGAGCTCGACCTGGAGCCCGTCCTGACCGGCGGAGGCGAGCAGGGATTTGGCCTGCTCGATGTCTTGTTCGCGCTGTGGCAGCTGGTCGTTGTAACACGGGTCGCCGGGGCAGTAGATGTCGTTGGCGATGGCACCGTTCTTGGCCAGCACGACATCGATCATCTGCTGCCGGTCGACCAGCAGCCGCAGGGCCTGGCGCACCCGCACATCGGAGAACGGTGCCACGTCGACCCGCATCGTGAACGGGTTCCAGTTGCCGGTCTCCGACGTGAGCAGCGTGAACCCGCCGTCACCCTCTATCGTGGTGATCTGCCCGTACGGGACGGACTCGATCGCCTGGACCGTCCCGTCTAGCAGGGCGTTGACCCGGGCCGCGTCGTCGGGGAAGTCAACAATGACCAGCTCGTCGATGTACGGCTCGCCCTCCTGCCAGTACTCATCGTTGCGGGTGAAGACGCTCTGGCGGCCGGGCTGGAACGACTCGTAGACGAACGGCCCCGCACCGACCGGGTCGGCGGGGTCGTAGTCCTCGGGGACGATCCCCTGGAAGTACTCCGAGATCGCGTCCAGGAACAGCGCGGACGGCTTCTCCAACTGGAACTCGACCGTGCGGCTGTCGAGCTTCTTCATCCCGTTGGCGGGGTCCAGGAA
>JALYQN010000445.1 GCA_030855835.1 Actinomycetota bacterium
GATCGAGGTTGCCCTCCAGCGCCCAGACAGTGACCACCTTGCCGCCCCCCTGCCGCACCTCGCCGAGGGGGAACTGCCAGCCGTCGGGCACCGGCAACCCGAGCTCCTCCGAGAACTCGCGGCGGGCTGCCACCTCTGCGTCCTCGTCTCCCCCGTACTCACCCTTGGGCACCGTCCACGCGCCGGCATCGCGTCGCGTCCACAAGGGGCCACCCATGTGGCCGAGGAGCACCTGCACGCCGGTGTCCATGCGACGAAACAACAGGATCCCCGCGCTGCGCCTGGCTGCCACCGCCTCAGTGTGACCGGTACCCCCACATCGCTGGCGGATGCCTTGGCAATGGCCCGGGCCGGTGCCCGCGACCGGAAGGCTCAGCTGCACCAGCTGGCCAGCAATAGTCCCGATCGGGATCCGCCGACGGATCGGCGCGAGCATAATCGGGGCAACACCCGGGGACGCGTCCCCGGGGCACCCACACCGACTTCCAGGAGGACGCATGCGCGTGGTCGTCACCGGCGGCGCCGGTTTCATCGGCGCGAACACCGCTCGCATGCTGGCCGCCGACGGGATGGAGGTCCTCGTCGTCGACGACCTGTCCAGCGGCCGGCGGGACAATCTCGACGGTGTCGACGTCGACCTCTGCGAGGGCAGCGTGCTCGACGCTGGGCTGCTCGATGTCGCGGTCGCCGGGGCGGACGCGATCATCCACCTGGCGGCGGTGGCCTCGGTCCCGCGATCGATCGCCGACCCGCTTGGCAGCCACCACGCCAACGTGACCGGCACGCTGCAGGTACTCGAGGCGGCCCGCCGCCACGGCAACCCTCAGGTGATCGTCGCGTCGTCGTCCGCGGTGTACGGGCCCAGCCCCGACCTGCCCAGCCACGAGGGGCTGCGGGCCGCGCCGATCTCACCGTACGCGGTGAGCAAGCTTGCCACCGAGGCCTACGCGGTCGCTTACGCCGAGTGCTACCAGCTGGATGTGCTGGCGCTGCGCTTCTTCAACGTCTTCGGACCGCTGCAACCGGCTGGTCATGTGTACGCCGCGGTGGTGCCCGCCTTCATCGACGCCGCACTGGCTCATCGGCCGGTGCCCATCTTCGGCGACGGCAGCCAGACCCGAGACTTCGCCCATGTCGACAGCGTCGCCGGGGTGCTGCACCGGGCGGTGGCAGAGCGGGTGTCCGCGCGCGAACCAGTCAACCTCGCCTTCGGCACCCGGACCTCGCTGCGGGACCTGCTCCAGGTGATCGAGCAGCTGCTGGGCCGACCCGTGGAGGTGGAGCACCACCCGGTGCGGGCCGGGGACGTCCCGCACTCACAGGCCGACGGCACCCGACTGCAGCGGTTGTTTCCCGGCCTGGAGCCGCTGCCCCTGGTCGACGGTGTCCGCTCGACGATCGAGTGGTTCCAGCGCGAACGAGCACGAGGCACCCACTGACGGGAGGGTGTTCACTGGTCGCATGAGCGAGTACCGCGAGCAGACCCACCAGCAGCACCCCCGCCTACCGGGCTCGGACGAGCGCAACTGGGCGCTGGCCGCTCACCTCGGCAGCCTCCTGGCGGCGTGGTTCGCGCTCGGCCTCATCGCTCCGCTGGCGGTACTGCTGTTCAAGGGCAACGAGTCGGCGTACGTGCGAGCGCACGCGACTGAGTCGCTGAACTTCCAGATCAACGCCCTGGTTTACAGCGTGGTGTTCTTTCTGCTGGTGTTCGTGCTGGTCGGGTTCGTCCTGCTCCCGCTGTACGCACTGTTCTACCTCGTGTGCGTCATCATCGGCTCCACCCGCGCCTCCAACGGGGAGCACTGGCGCTACCCGCTGACGGTCCGCCTCATCAGCTGAGCGCACGCTCGTACGCGACTGCGGCTCAGGGCAGCAGCCGTCGCACCACCGCGTCCGCGAGCAGTCGACCCCGTGGGGTGAGCACCAGCCGGTCACACTGGACGTCGACCGACCCGTCGGCAACCAGCCCGGCGACGGCGGCGCGACCGACGCCGTCCAGCACGTCGAGCTGCAAGCCCTCAGCCAACCGGGTCTCGAGCAGCACCCGTTCCACCCGGCGGGTCTCCTGGTCCAGTGTCTCCCGCGCCTGTGCCGGGCTGAGACCGGCGCCGATGCGGTTGCCGTAGGCCGTCGGGTGCTTGACGTTCCACCACCGCACCCCACCTACGTGCGAGTGCGCACCCGGACCCACCCCCCACCAGTCGGCACCGCGCCAGTAGCCCAGGTTGTGGCGGCTCCGGGCGTCCGCCCGGGCCGCCCAGCTCGACAGCTCGTACCACCGCAGGCCGGCCGCGCTCAGCAACCGTTCCGCGAGCTCGTACGCGTCGGCCGCCTGGTCGTCGTCAGGTGCGGTGACCTCACCACGGGCCACCCGTCGCGCCAGCGCGGTCGCGGGCTCGACGACGAGCGCGTAGGCGCTTACGTGGTCGGGCCGCATCGCCAGCACCGACTGCACACTCTGCCGCCATTCGGCCAGGGACTCCCCCGGCGTGCCATGGATGAGGTCGATGCTGACCTGCTGGAACCCTGCGGCCCGCGCCCATTCCACCGCCCGCGGCACCCCCTCCGGATCGTGGGTGCGGTCGAGAGTGGACAGCACATGCGGGACCGCCGACTGCATCCCGTACGAGATGCGCGTGAAGCCTCCGTCGCGAAGCCGCGCCAGCGAGTCGGCCGTGACGCTGTCCGGGTTGGCCTCGGTGGTCACCTCGGCGTCGGCCGCGAGCCCGAAGCTGGCACGCACCACGTCGAGCACACGCACCAGGTCTGCTGCCGGGAGCAGGGTCGGCGTCCCGCCGCCGAAGTAGACGGTGTCGACCTGCGGGCGGGTGCGGCCACCCGCGCCGAGCACCCCGGCAGCCAGTGCCACCTCGGCGGTCGCGGCCTCGGCGTACGTCGCCCGCGACCCACCGAGTTGTCCAGACCCGCCAAGCTCGTCGGCGGTGTAGGTGTTGAAGTCGCAGTAGCCGCAGCGGACGGCGCAGAACGGCACATGGACGTAGACCGCGAACGGCCGCGTCCCCACCTCGGCCAGTGCGGCGGCCGGCAGCCGGCCGTCGGGTGGGGCCGGCTCGCCGAGTGGCAACGGGGAGGGCACGCCTCAGTCTCCCCTGGCCGGTCAACGGTAGAGCGCGTCCAGCTCGTCGCGGTAGGTGTCCTCGATCACCCGACGCTTGACCTTCATGCTGGGCGTCAGCTCGCCCGACTCCACCGTCAGGTCGTGCTCAAGCAGTACGAACTGCTTGATCGTCTCCCACCGGTTCAGCCGCGAGTTCAGCTCGTCGACGTAGCCCTGGACCACTTGCCGCATCTGTGCGGAGGCGACGACCTCGGCGTACGCCGCGGAGTCCATGCCGTGCTGGGATGCCCACCCGGTCACGGCGTCCGGATCGAGTGTGATGATCGCCGAGCAGAAGTTGCGCCCGGCGCCGTGCACAACGATCTGGCTCGCCAGCGGGCAGAGCGCCTTGAACAGCCCCTCGAGGTGCGAGGGCGCGACGTACTTGCCGCCGGAGGTCTTGAACAGGTCCTTCTTCCGGTCGGTGATCCGGACCACGCCGTCGTCGTGGATCTCGCCGATGTCACCAGTGCGCAGCCAGCCGTCGTCGCTGAGCGTCTCGGCGGTGGCCTCCGGCATGGCGTGGTAGCCGGCCATGACGCCCGGCCCCCGGATGAGGACCTCGCCGTCCTCGGCGATTCTGAACTCGGTGCCGGGCAGCGGCAGCCCGACAGTGCCGAGCTCGTAGTGCTCGGGGCGGTTCACGCACGACCCGGCCGACGACTCGGTCAGCCCGTACCCCTCGAGGATCAAGATCCCGGCGGCGTGGAACCACTCGGCCACCTCGGTCGACAGCGCGGCCGAGCCGGAGATGAAGAAGCGCACCCGACCACCGAAGCGGGCGCGCACCTTGGCGAACACCAGCCTGTCGGCCACCCGGTGCTGGGCAGCCAGCAGCGGCGACACCTTCCGACCCCCCCGCCGGGCCCGGGAGACCTTCCGGCCGACGGCGACGGCCCAGTCGAAGATCCTCGCCTTTGCGGCGCCCTCGCCGTGCGCCGTCGTCACGATCCGGCCGTGCGCCTTCTCGAAGATCCGCGGCGCCGCCCCCATGAACGTTGGCCGCACCACGGCGAGGTTCTCGACGATCTTGTCGACGCGCCCGTCGACAGCGGTCGGGTAGCCCACCGCGAGCTGGGTGGTGAGCAGCACCTTGCCGAACGAATGCGCCATCGGCAGCCACAGGTACTGCAGGTCGGACAGGTGCAGGATGCCGGTCGCCGCGACCGCCGCGCCCTCATACGTCCAGCCGCCGTGCCGCAGCCGTACCCCCTTGGGACGCCCGGTGGTGCCGGAGGTGTAGATCAGGGTGGCCAGGCTGTCGGGGTTGATCCCTGTCACCCGGTCCTCGACGACGGCCGGGTACTCGGCGAGCTGGCCTCGGCCCAGCTCGGCCAGCGCGGACAGCGACAGCACCCAGTCCTCGTCGGTGTCGTCGGTGTCGTGCGTGCCGTCGGGGTCGTCGATGGTGACCACCCGGGTGACGCCGGGCAGCTCGGAGCGCTGCTCCCGCAGCTTGGCCAGCTGCCCCGCGTCCTCGGCGAACACGACCCGGCTGTCGGAGTCCGACAAGACGTACGAGACCTCGCCCGCCAACGACGACGGATAGACGGTGGTCGTCGCTGCTCCGGCGCACATGATCGCGAGGTCGGCGAGAATCCACTCGTACCGGGTCCCCGAGGCGATGGCGACCCGCTGCCCCGGCTCGACGCCGAGCGCGACGAGCCCCGCCGCCAGCCGCTCGACCTCGTCCGCCGTCTGCTGCCAGGTCCGCGAAACCCAGCCGTCACCGGCCGGGAAGCGGTACGCCTCCAAGGTCGGCGTGGCCGCCACCCGGTCCAGGAACATGCGGGCCACGTTCGGTGCCCGGCCGGTGACCATCGAGGGGTCCTGCGTGGACGGGCTGGTCGTCGACATCGTGAACCTCTTCGTGCGCGGCGTAGTCGATGGGAACCGTGGCCGGAGTCGTGTTCGTACCCGCACCGTA
>JALYQN010000458.1 GCA_030855835.1 Actinomycetota bacterium
CTGTACGGCGACCGCTCGGTCGTCACCGAGCCGGACGCACCCGGGGTCACGCCCGCCCATGCGGTGTCGAGCCGGGCCCGGAAGGCCGCCTCCCCGTCGGCCGCTGCCGTCTCGCCGTACACCCGAGGGCTCGGTGACTCGGGGTAGGCCGACCAGTAGTCCCGCTTGCGGGTCGCCGCGAGCGCCAGCTCGAGCTGCTCGCGGTGGGTGGTGATGTAGCCGTCAGTGACGGCGTTCGGGGTCGAAGGCGTGCGCGGCATGGCCTCAGCCTGGCACGGACCCTGCGGCCTCGACGCCGTGCCAGGATTCGACCGTGCCCACCGCGTACCGGCTCCGCCCGATCCGGTCGGACGACCAGGCCGAGATGGACACCGCGGTGACGCTCAACAACTCAGCGGTGCCCGCGGTCAACCAGCTGAGTGTGGGCCGACTGCGCGAGCTGGCAGGCCTCGCCGCCTACGCCGAGGTGGTCGAGGACGACGCCGGAACCCTGACCGGCCTGGTGCTGGTGCTGCCCGCCGGCGCGGCGTACGACAGTGCCCTGTACGCCTGGTTCGGGCAGCGCTACACCGGCTTCCTGTACCTCGACCGGATCGTTGTCGACCCCGCTCACCGCCGCCGAGGCGTCGGCCGGCTGGTCTACGACGCCATGGAGGAGCGGGCGCGCACCGCCGGCCGACTGCTGTGCGAGGTCAACCTCGACCCGCCCAACCCGCAGTCGTTGGCCTTTCACGCCGCCCGTGGCTTTGCGGAGGTCGGCCGGTGCGCCTTGCCGTTCCAGCGGCCCGACGGCAGCGTCGGCGAGAAGGTGTGCCAGATGCTCGCGAAGGAGCTGGGATGACCCGCGACGGTGACGCGCTGGCCAAGGCCTGCGCCGAGCGGATGTGGGCCGATGACCTGGCCAGCCAGCGGCTCGGCATGCGCGTCCTCGACGTCGGCGCCGGCAGAGCCATGCTCGCCATGGTGGTGCGGCCGGACATGGTCAACGGGCACCGCAACGCACACGGAGGGTTGGTGTTCGCGGTCGCCGACACAGCGTTCGCCTTCGCCTGCAACAGTCGAAATGTCCGCAGCGTGGCGTACGGGTGTGCGATCACCTACCTGGCGCCGGTCAGTGCTGGCGATGAGCTGGTCGCGGCGGCGGTGGAGCGGTCACTGGTCGGTCGGACCGGCACCTACGACGTCACCGTGACGGTCGGCAGCACTGCTGACCGCACGGTGGTGGCGGAGTTCCGCGGCACGTCGCGAACGGTCGGTGGCCCGCTGCTCGACGTGGGGTGAGCCGGCCTCGGGCACGGCTCAGTGCAGCAGCGCCTCGGCCGGGTCCCGGACGATCGCGGCCACGTCGGCGAGGAAGCGGCTGCCCTGCTCACCGTCGACGACCCGGTGGTCGAAGCTCAGCGCAAGCGTCAGCACCCAGCGCGGCTTCACCTGGCGGCCGACCACCCATGGCCGCTTGGAGATCGCGCCGACAGCCAGGATGCCGGCCTCGCCCGGGTTGAGTATCGGGGTGCCCGCGTCGACGCCGAAGACTCCGACGTTGGTGATCGTGAACGAGCCGCCGGCCATCTCTGCCGGCTGGGTCCGGCCCGCCCGCGCCGAATCGATCAGCTGGGCCAGCGCGTCGGCGAGCTCGCGCAGCGTCATCCGGTCCGCCGCTTGGATGTTTGGCACCACCAGGCCGCGCGGGGTTGCCGCCGCAATCCCGAGATTGACGTCGTGCTCGAGCACGATCTCCTGCGCGGCCTCGTCCCAGTGCGCGTTCACCTCCGCAGTACGCCGGACCGCCAGGCAGACCGCCTTGGCCACGACGACCAGCGGCGAGACCTTGACGTCGCGGAAGTCGCGGTGCTTGGCCAGGCGCCGGACCAAGCGCACGGTGCGCGTCGCGTCCAGGGTCAGCCACTCGGTGACGTGGGGAGCGGTGAACGCGCTGGACACCATCGCCTGGGCGGTGTGCTTGCGTACGCCCTTGACCGGGATGCGGGTGCGTCCGCCCAGGACCCGCCCCGCGGGTGGTTGCTCGGCCGCCTCGGCGACATCGGGCAAGGCGGCCGACGCGCCTCCCGCGTGCGCCTGCACGTCGGCCCGGG
>JALYQN010000477.1 GCA_030855835.1 Actinomycetota bacterium
GCCAGGACCGCCGCGGTCGTTGCGCCGGTCGTCGTTGCGCCGGTCGTCGTTGCGCCCGTCGTCTCCACGCCCATCTCCCCACCCGCCGAGGGCATCCACAACGCGCCTGCTGGAGGGCTGCGCGACCGCATCGTCGTCCGGCCCGACGCGGACGTCAGATGCGATAGACGGCTCTGGCCCGGGCGCGCCCAAGACCCTGCTGCACCACGAGAGCGCCGGTCAGCAGCACCAGCGTGCCGACGCAGGCGATTCGTACGTTGCGGCCCATGACCATAACCATGGTGCCAGGCGATGACAGCGCCGTGAGAGTTCGATGACGACCCTCTCATGTTCGGCAGGCCGGGTGGCTGCGGACAGCTGTGCGGGCAGCCACCGAGTGGGCAGTCAACCGGCGTGGTGGGCACGACCCCGATTGGTGGACAGCGACGTCGACCTGCCCGCCGAGACGGATCATGGGACATGTTGCAGCCGCTGTCCAGGCCCTCGGCCGGCCATCGCCGGCAGCAAGGCCCTCCACCCAGCACCTGAGGGCTTCCCGGTCGTGTGGCCGGTTAGCCATTGCCTGCGGCATCTCGCCGACCCCGTGAGACACTCTCCCAACGCGGGCACCCGCTCGCTTCGACAGCCGCCTGGGAGCTCCCCTGACGACCTATGATGTCGCGCCACAGCAAGAGGCAACCGAGTCCAAGCGGTTGCGGCTCGCCGGGCTCGCCGTCCACGTGTACACAGCCAGCGGGTCCGTGCTGGCGCTGCTCATCGTCGTGGCGGCGATCGAGGGCAACGCCATCCGCGCGCTGTGGCTCGGCCTGCTGGCCCTGGTGATCGACGGCACCGACGGCATGCTGGCGCGCCGGCTGCGGGTGAAGCAGACGATTCCCTGGTTCGACGGTGCCCGGCTCGACGACATCGTCGACTACCTGACCTACGCCTTCGCCCCGATGGTGCTGCTGTGGACAGGCGGGTACCTGCCCGACGGCTGGACCGGCTCGATGCTGGCCGCGCTCCCGCTGCTCGCCTCGAGCTATCAATTCTGTCGGGTCGATGCCAAGACCGACGACCACTTCTTCCTCGGCTTCCCCAGCTACTGGAACGTGCTCGCCTTCTACGTCGTCGTACTCGGGCTCGGCCAGGTCGCCACCGCGGCCATCCTGGTGCTGTGCGCGATCTTGGTGTTCGTGCCGGTGCGCTACCTGTACCCGTCACGCACGGTGGCCTTCCGCCGGCTCAACCTGGCTCTGACCGCCGGCTGGCTCACGCTGTACGGCGCGATCTTGACCCAGATGCCTGAGCCGCAGCCGCTCGTGGTCGGGCTGTCGCTGGCCTACCTCGGCTACTACATGCTGGCCAGCATCTACCTGACGATCAACCGCAAGCGCCGCGGCTAGGCGTGGTTGTCGGCCTCGCCTCGGCCCTCGCGGCAGCCGTCGTGTTCGGATCCTCATCGATCCTGCAGGCGGTCGGATCCCGGCGTACACCGACCGCGCACCGGCTCGACACCGGGCTGCTGGTGCGGCTGCTGCGCCAACGATTGTTCGTCGCAGCCGTTGTGCTCAACCTGGTCGGCTTTCTGCTGCACCTGGTCGCCCTGCGACTGCTCCCGCTCTTCCTGGCCCAGGCGGGGATCGCCGCCGGGCTCGCCGTCACGGCGCTGCTCGCCGTCCGCATCTTCCACGAGCGGCTCGGCCCGGCGCAGTGGTGGTCTGTGGCCGGGGTGTGCGTCGGGCTGGCCCTGCTCACCGCGGCGGCCGGTACGACGGGCACGGAACGGGCAACCGGTGGGCTGAGCATCGCGCTGGTGGTCGGGGTGGCGGCGGTCGGGGTGGTGGGTGCAGCCCTCAGCCGGGGCCGGGGCCCGGCGGTCACCGCGTCGCTCAGTGGGCTCGCCGGGCTGGGTTTCGCCACCACCGCGCTGTGCGCGCGACTGCTGCCCGAGCTGTCGGCGTCGTCCATCTTGTCGTCCCCGGTCGCCTATCTGCTCCCGGTCGCCGGTGCGCTGGCGTTCCTGCTGTACTCCCTGGCCCTGCAGCGCGGTGATGTCACGGCTGCCACCGCGCCCATGGTCGTGTTGCAGACCTTCACGCCGGCCGTCGTCGGTGTCGTGGCCCTCGGCGACGAGATTCGCACCGGATGGCTGCTCGGCGCCGTACTCGGCCTGTTGCTCACCATCGCGGGGGCCGTCACGCTGACCAGGTCCGAAGCCCAGCGTGGCGCCGAGGACTCGCGCCGCAAGGCCCGCCCGTGACCGTGTGGCGCGACCTTCGCGCCGTCCAGGTCGACGGGCCCACCGTCGTGACCATCGGGAACTTCGACGGAGTGCACCTCGGGCACCGGACCGTGCTCAACCAGGCGAGGCGAGCCGCGTGGGACCTCGGCGGCCGTAGTGACGGGCGGGCGCCGGTGGTGACGGTGACTTTCGATCCGCACCCGATGGCAGTTCTTGCCCCTGACCAGGCACCGCCTCAGCTGACGACGCTCGAGCGTCGCCTCGAGCTGCTCGCCGGGGCCGGTGCCGACCACGTCCTCGTCCTGGGTTTCGACCGCTCTGTGGCCGCCTGGTCACCGGGAGAGTTCGTACGCCGGGTTCTCCTCGGTGCTCTGCATGCTGGAGCTGTAGTCGTCGGTGCCAACTTCCGCTATGGGGCGCGCGCCGCCGGTACCGTCGACACCTTGCGTACCGATGGTTCGGCGCTCGGGTTCGGCGTTCAGCCGGTCGAGCTGGGTGTCGGCGCCGGGCAGGCGCCGTGGTCGTCCACCGCGGCGCGGAACGCCGTCACTCGCGGTGACATGGGAGCCGCCGCCGGTGTGCTCGGAAGGGATCACGCCGTCGACGGGGTCGTCGTCGAGGGTGACCATCGCGGCCGCGCGCTCGGCTACCCAACCGCCAACGTGCCCGCCCCGAGCACGGTCGTGGTGCCCGCCGACGGCGTCTACGCCGGCACGCTGCGGCGCCTCGACCGGCCCGATGCGCCGGAGCTTCCGGCCGCCATCAGCGTGGGGACCAACCCGACCTTCGCCGGGGTCGCTCGCCGGATCGAGGCCTACGTGCTCGACCGCGACGACCTCGAGCTCTACGGCGTTCCCGTGCGGATAGCCTTCACCGCCCACCTGCGCGGCCAGGAACGCTTCGACAACGTCGACGCGCTCGTTGCCCAGATGGCTACCGACGTGGAGCAGACGCGCCGAGCAGTGCCGCTATGACCCGCTGACCGCGGAGGGTCAACGTTCCCGGCGGACGCCGCTGCGCCAGGACTTCGGCTCGTCGGAGCATCGATCCGGTCGGCTGGCGACCGGTCACCGTC
>JALYQN010000482.1 GCA_030855835.1 Actinomycetota bacterium
GACGGTGAACGGCTCACGGCGGCCGCGCACCTCGACGACCACCTTGTGCCCGTCCTGGACCGAGCGGTCCACCAGCGCCAGCCCGATGCCGGTGCGCAGCGTCGGCGAGAACGTGCCGGACGTGACGGTGCCGATCGGCCCGTCCCCACCATCGGCGCCCTGCACCCGCATGCCCGGCCGCGGGATCCCTCGCCCACCCGCCGTCAGGCCGCGCAGCAGCCGATGCGCCCCCTCGGCGCGCTCGGCCACCAGCACGTCGCGCCCCCAGAACGCCGGCTTGTCCCACCCGACCGCCCAACCCAGTCGGGCCTGCACCGGGGTGATGTCGGGGCCGAGGTCCTGCCCGTGCAGCGGGTAGCCCATCTCGGTCCGCAGCGTGTCGCGCGCGCCCAGCCCGCACGGGCGCACCCCCAGCAGCTCACCCGCGCCGAGCACCGCGTCCCACACCTCGCCGGCCGTCTCAGCCGGCGTGACCACCTCGTACCCGCGCTCGCCGGTGTAGCCGCTGCGGCACACCACGAGTGGCACGTCGTCCAGGGTCCCCGACTCGAACGACATGTACGGGTGCCCCACCGGCAGCCCCAGCGCGCCCAGCAGCTCATCGCTGCGGGGTCCCTGCACCGCGAGGACCGCCTGGTGCCGGTCGACCACCTCGACCTCGTCCGGCGCGTCCGCGCGCAGCCGGTCGGCGACGTCCTCGCTGTTGGCGGCGTTCGGGATCAGTACGAGGTCGGCGTCGTCGATCAGGTAGACGATCATGTCGTCGACCACCCCGCCGGTGTCGGTGTCGCACGCCAGCGTGTACTGCGCCTGACCGGGCCCTATCCGGTCCAGCGCGTTGGTCAGGCACGAGTCCACGTACGCCGCCGCGCCGGCGCCGCGCACCCGTACGTTGCCGAGGTGGCTGACGTCGAAGACGCCGACCGCTTCACGGACCGCCGCGTGCTCCTCGAGTACACCGCCCCCGGCGTACTGCATCGGCATCTCCCAGCCGCCGAACGCCGCGGTCCTGGCGCCCAGCGCGAGATGCCGCTCGTGCAGCGGCGACGTACGCAGGCCGGTGTCCGGCGAGTCGGTCATGGCCGGGAACCTACCGGGCAGCGCCCGACGCCGAGTGGCGTGATGCGGGTCCCAGGGCCTCGACTCGCGACCACGAACGCGCCACTCGGCTACGGCGGCACCCCCGCTAGCCTCAAGCGGAGCCCACCAGCACCTTCGCCACCCCCACCCGCCGGAGGTCATCGCCCGTGCCCACCACGCTCAGCGCCCGCACCGCCAAGCCCAGCACCGTACGCACCGATGCCGTCGTGATCGGCGTCGTCCGGACGAAGAAGGGGCTCGCAGCGGTCGACTCCGCCCAGGACGTCGCCAAGGCCTTCGGTCGCGGGTTCGTGCCGATGCTGTCCACGCTTGGCTTCGAGGCCGAGCCAGGCCAGGTCGCCAAGCTCCCGTCCGGCCACCTGGTGAAGACGTCGCTGGTGGTGGCGGTCGGCCTCGGCGACGAAGCCGACGTCGACCGAGAGCGGCTGCGCCGCGCCGCGGCCGCCGGCATCAAAGCGGTCGTCAACTCGGTGTCGGTGGCGCTGGCGCTGCCGGTAGCGGGCGCCGAGGACGTGCAGGCGGTCGGCGAGGGGGCGCTGCTGGGGATGTACACCTACGACAGATACCTGTCGAAGAAGTCCGACGACCGGCCGACCGACGTCGTGGTGCTCACCGACAACGCCCGCAGCAAGGACGTCAAGCGCGCGGTGGAGACCGCCGAGACGGTGTGCCGGGCGGTCGGGCTGGCCCGTGACTGGGTCAACACGCCACCCAACGACCTGACCCCGGCACTGTTCGCCGAGGCGATCTCCGGGTACGACGGCAAGGCGAAGGTACAGACCTCGGTGCTGGACGAGAAGGCGCTGGCCAAGCAGGGCTGCGGCGGCATCCTCGGAGTCGGTCAGGGCTCCGACAAACCGCCGCGGCTGGTGTCGGTGACGTACTCGCCGCGCCGAGCGAAGGCCCACATCGCGCTGGTCGGCAAGGGCATCACGTTCGACTCCGGTGGCCTGTCGCTCAAGCCCGGGGCGTCAATGACGACGATGAAGTGCGACATGAGCGGCGCGGCAGCGGTAGTCGCCGCGACGTACGCGATCGCCGAGCTCGGACTGCCGGTGGCCGTCACCGCCTACGCGTCGCTGGCCGAGAACATGCCCGGCGGCGGCGCCTCCCGTCCCGGCGACGTGCTCACGATGCGCAGCGGCAAGACCGTCGAGGTGCTCAACACCGACGCCGAGGGCCGCCTGGTGCTGGCCGACGCGCTCGACCTGGCGGTCGAGCAGAAGCCGGACCTGCTGGTCGACGTGGCGACGCTGACCGGCGCGTGCATGGTGGCCCTGGGGACCCGCGT
>JALYQN010000517.1 GCA_030855835.1 Actinomycetota bacterium
ATGTACGAGAGCTCCACCGCACCGATGGCGAGATCGACCGGCTGTGGATCGTCTTCGAGCAGCATTGCAAGGGCTACGTCGGCCCCGCCGCGTTTGGCGAGGTGCGCATCGGCTTTCCTGGGCAGCAGGGCTCCACGGCACCGAGCCTGGTCAGCTGGCCGAATCGGACCTTCGTGAGCTCACGTGGCACGGCCGTCGCCGTCGAGTTCCGGCAGAGCACAGCCGGTCCAGTACCCGTCGACGGCGCTGCGATCGTGGGCGCCGGACGGGCTCACTTCGAGGTCGTCACCGATCGTTGCTCGGACACCGACCTGGCCATGGATGCCTGCGTGGTCGAGGTGGCGTTCGTACCGGAGTCATCTGGTCCGCACCGCGCTCGCCTTCGGATCGCGGCGGCAGGTGACGACCCGACGGTGCCGTTGGAGGCCTTCGCCGTTCCCGGCCGCTCGGTATTGGATCTGAACTTCGAGTCGTCGCACCCGCTGAACCCCACCTACTCCGATCCTTCGCAACTGAGGTTCACGTCCGAGGATTCGGTGTTCTTCTCGGGCAATCCCCACCACGTCAGCGTGCATTCCTTCCGTGATCGGTTCCACCAGTTCGAGATCGATTTCGCGGTACCGACCGGCGGGCTCGACACGACCTACTCCTTTGGTGAGCCCGGCGATGTCGCGTCTCTGGACCTTTACGGTGAGGGATCCTGCAACGACGACCATGGGTCTCTTCGAGTGGACGGCCTCGTCGTGGGTCCGAACGAAACGGTTCGCCGGGTGCGGGTCGGCTTCGTCCACGTCTGCGATGACGAGCCTGGCGCGGACGGCCGGCTGGTCGGGGACCTGACATATCGCTGGGCGGCAGACGCTGACCCGCCGACGACAGTGACCGAGCTACGGCTGCGACGCGCCCGTACCGGCGGCGTCACGGGCACCTGGGAACCTGCTGCCGATGCCGACCTGGCCGGCGAGGTCGCTCGCTGGTACCCCGGGCGGGTCCGCGCGCCGATGCGGCCCACGGCGGGGCTGCCTGCGCAGGTGACACGCTCGGGTGCCGTCCAACTGCCGGCGGGCGCACGCGACGTGCCGGTCACCGTCGCCGTGTTCGGCTACGACGAGACCGGCAACGTCTCAGAACCCACCGTTGCCCGGCTCGGTGTCCAGAACTGACGGATCGCCGGGGCGGGACTAACAGACCGCGGGAGGGCGGGTCAGGAGCCAGGGGGCAGGCGGTCGACCAGGTGGCCCGGCAGCGGCTCGTACCGGGCGAAGCGCCGAGAGAACGAGCCGGTGCCGTGGCTGAGTGAGCGCAGGTCGATCGCGTAACGCACCAGCTCGAGTGCCGGCACCTCGGCGTGCACGACAGTACGGCGACCGGCCGCCGCCTCTGTCCCGAGCACCCGCGCCCGTCGCGACGACAGGTCACCCATCACCGCGCCGACGAAATCGTCGTCGATGAGGACGTCGACGGTGTCGATCGGCTCCAGCACCACCACCTCGGAGGCGTTGGCCGCCTCGCGCAGGGCCAACCCCCCGGCCATCTGAAAGGCCATGTCGGACGAGTCGACGCTGTGCGCCTTGCCGTCGGTCAGCGTCACCTTGATGTCCACGACCCGGTGCCCCGTCGCGACCCCGCGCTCCATCTGCGCGATCACACCCTTCTCGACCGAGGGGATGAACTGGCGCGGCACCGACCCGCCGACGACCTTGTCGACGAACTCGAACCCGCCACCGCTGCCGAGCGGTTCCACCTCGATGTCACACACGGCGTACTGGCCGTGCCCACCGGACTGCTTGACGTGGCGGCCCTTGCCCGCCCCCGGCCGGGCGAACGTCTCGCGCAGCGGCACCGCGACGTCGACCCGGTCCACGGTGACGCCGTACCTGCCCTTCAGCCGCTCCAGCAGCACGTCGGCGTGCGCCTCGCCGAGCGTCCACAGGACCAGCTGCCGGGTGTCAGCATCATGTTCGATCCGCAGGGTCGGGTCCTCGGCCGCCAGCCGCCCCAGCCCCTGGCTGAGCTTGTCCTCGTCGGACTTCGCGTGCGCCTCGACCGCGATCGGGTACAGGGGGTCGGGCATCTGCCACGGCTCCATCAGCAGCGGCCGATCCTTGTCCGACAGAGTGTCACCGGTCTCAGCGTGGCTGAGCCGAGCGACGACGCACAGGTTGCCGGCGACGCAGAACGGCACCGGTCGCAGCGTCTTGCCCAGCGGCGAGGACAGGGCGCCGACCTTCTCGTCCTCGTCGTGGTCCTGGTGGCCCGACTCGTTCCCCGACGCGTACGCCTCACCCGGCTCGTCGCGGAACGACGACGAGTGACCCGACACATGTACGACCTGCTCTGCCCGCAGGGTGCCGGAGAACACGCGCACCAGCGAGACCCGGCCGAGGTACGGATCGGTGGTGGTCTTGACCACCTCGGCGAGCAGCGGCCCGTCGGCGTCGCAGCTCACGTCGTCCACTCGACGGCCAGCGACCGTAAACACGCTGGGCAGGGGGTGCTCGGCCGGGGCGGGGAACGCCTCAGTCATGATCTCGACCAGCTCGAGCAGGCCGGTGCCAGCCAGCGCGGACGTCGGGATCACCGGGAACAGCGTGGCCCGCGCCACCGCGGTCTCGAGGTCAGCGACCAGAAGCTTGACGTCTATCTGCTCACCGCCCAGGTAGCGGTCCATCAGGCTCTCGTCCTCGGACCCCTCGATCACCGCCTCGATCAAGGCGCCCCGGGCGTCGTCGCCCATCAACGCCTCGTCCTCGTCGGGGTCGCGCTGGCGCCGACCTGCCTGCCCCGGCTGCTGGGACCAGTCGGAGTAGTCGAACACCTGCTGCGACAACAACCCGGCCAGCACGGTGCCGTGGTCGCCGAGCGGGAGGTACAGCGGCACCGCTGTCGTGCCGAACGCCTCGCGGACGGCCGCGAGCGTGCCGGTGTAGTCGGCGCGGGCATGGTCGAGCTTGGTGATCACGACGGCGCGCGGCATTCCCACGGCCTCACACTCGTGCCACACCGACCGGGTGGCGCCGTCGATCTGCTCGGAGGCGGAGATGACGAACAGCGCGCAGTCTGCTCCCCGTAGACCGGCCCGCAGCTCACCGATGTAGTCGGCGTACCCGGGGGTGTCGAGCAGGTTGACCGTGATGCCGCCCACCGACAGCGGCGCCATCGCCAGTCCTACCGAGCGCTGCTGGCGTACGGCGGCCTCGTCGTGGTCGGTGACCGTGGTTCCGGCCTGCACCGTGCCCGCCCGGGTCAGCGCGCTGGTGGCGAGCAGCAGGTTCTCGACCAGGGTGGTCTTTCCCGATCCAGACGGTCCCACCAGCACCACGTTGCGTACCGCGTCCGGCCGTTCCGGTACCGGGGCTGGCCCTGCGCCGCCAGGGCCAGCTGATCTGTCCGCCATGGTCAGTGCCCGCCTCTCGCCGGTGGTCGGGCCAGCCAACACCCGCCGCGACGGCAGGCACAAGGGTGCGATGGTTGTCGCCACCAGACGGGCGGGCGGCGCGGTCCCGGCGGACGAATCTTCCGACGCTTGGGTCGCGGAGCAGCCGAGCGGTCGGAAGATCCGTCCCGGGCGGGCGGCGCTAGGCATTGCGGGCGGCGCAGTCCCGGGCGGGCGGCGTCAGGCAGCGCCGAGGGCGCGGGTGCAGCCCGCACTAGCCTGACGCCCCATGCTCGAACGTTTCCGGAGGTTCTGGACCTCGCTGCTCGCACCGGTGGCCAAGCT
>JALYQN010000522.1 GCA_030855835.1 Actinomycetota bacterium
GCTCGAGCCCACGCATCACGGCGACCCAGGTGTCCTGCACGACATCCTGTGCGGCCTCGTCGCTCGCGACGTACGTACGCGCTACGCGCAGCATCCCGGGAGCGTGCCGAGCGACCAAGAGCTCGAAGGCGCTCTCGTCGCCGCGGCGAAGCGAGGTCAGCAGCTGCGACTCGCGATCGACCTCGTCAGCGAGGCTCCCAGCCACCACAGCAGCACCGTACCCAGGAAACGCCCGTGGTTTCGCCTGGTGCCCGCTGACCTTACGAGGGCCTTAACGGCGACGCACTCGCGTAACAGATCGAGGGTTGGCCAGACTGCACGTGGCGGCCAAGGGCCTTCCCGGCACCGGCGCACAGATGCGAAGGAGATCCGCATGACGGCACGATCATCGAGGACGAGGCGAGCGCGGTTGCTGGTGGCTCCGCTGGCGCTCGGCCTGGCGGCGGTCGGGTTCACCGTGACCCCGACGTCGGCCGCAACACCGCCCAGCCCGCCCTCCTCGGGCGACGCTGAGGCCGACGCGACCGCGCCGGGCGGTGGACCGCTCGACCTGCGGAAGGGAGCGGTCTTCAGCCAGTCAAACGACCCGGCCGGCAACGAGGTGGTCGCCTACGCACGCGCCGGCAACGGCCGGCTCACCCGGATCGGTTCCTTTTCGACCGACGGCACCGGCAGCGGCGGGTTCGAGGACAGCTCGAACGGTGTCGTGCTGGGTCGGCCGATGGGTGAGGTCTCGCCGAACAACAACCTCCAACGTGGCAAGCGGCTGTTCGTCACCAACGCCGGCAGCGACACGATCTCGGTGTTCAAGGTGCTCGCGGACAAGCTCAGGCTGGTGCAGGTGCAGGACTCCGGTGCGGAGAAGCCAGTCAGCGTGACCGTGAACGACGGCGTGCTCTACGTGCTGAACAGCAACGAGGTCAGGGATGGGCTGGTGGTGCCCAACTGTGCGCCGCCGAACCAGTCCGCAGTTCCGTCCATCACCGGCTTCACCGTCGGTCGAGGTGCCAAGCTCGAGCCGATCCCCGGCTCGACCCGGAAGCTGAGTGCCAACTCCGGCTGTGCGCAGGTCTCCTTCAACCCGTCGGGCACGACCCTTGTGGTGACCGAGCGAACCGCGAAGGTCACCGGGCAGGCGGTCGGCGACGAAGGCGTGATCAACACGTTCCAGGTGGAGGAAGACGGCACTCTTGGAACCCGGCGCATCTACGACGCGACGAGTTCCGGGCCGTTCGGCTTCACGTTCAACAAGCAGGGGGCGCTCTTGACCTCTGAGCAGAACGATGGGTTAGCCGGGCCTGGTCTCGGCTCGGCTGCCGGCTACCGTTTGGCCGCCAATGGCACCTTGTCGCCGTCCGGTCCCTCGGCGCGCAACGGCGGCACCGACAGCTGCTGGTTCGTGGTGACCGACAACGGCAAGTACGGCTACGTCAGCAGCTTCTTCGGCCAAGGGCAGATCTCCAGCTACCACGTCAGTCCGGACGGCGCGGTCGCGCTTGACGCTAGTGAGGCGGACGAGGGGAACGCACTTCCGGGGTCCAGCGACCTCTCGCTCAGCCGGAAGAGCGACTTCCTGTACTCGCTGAACTCGTTCGAGGGCACGATCGACGCGTTCGCGATCGGGCTGAACGGCTCGCTCGAGCTGATCGACCGTGATGCCGCCCACGAGCCGAGCGAGATGGCGGCACCGTTGGGGCTGGCCGCCTCCTGACCGAAGGTCTCGTGATGAGGGTGGGAGGTCCGGACCTCGTCGGGACCTCCTACTCTTGCTCGTCCGCGGAGCGGCGGCGATCCGTACTCCACGAGGACAGATCCGCTCGCGAGGTCGCCATGATCAACGAGTGGCGGGCTAGGTGGCTCGTTTGAGCTTGCGCCAGCCGCCGGCGCGGTTGTTGGCGACGATGTGCTTGAGGATGGCCGCGAGGGCAGACGCGTTGATCGTCTCGCCCTCGTGGATCGCGATCGTGCGCGCGGTCTTGTTGTCGTGTCCCGCGGTGATGATCCCCTCGGGATCCGCCACGATGCCGCCGTCGTAGATGAACACGTTGACGTGGTCCTTGGCTGCCAGCAGGGCACAGATGTTGCCCTGGAGCACGAAGTACGGACGGTTGCTGAACTTGATCGTCTCGACGACTTCTGGATCTGCGGCGTGGACGGTCTCGCGCACCTCGTGGCAGATCGACCGCTGCCACCTGGGCAGCCGGTCGATGTATTCGTCAACTCGCGGCTCGACGACGTACTTCGCCGTGGGCACAGTGACGGCCTTGGGTTATTCGGAGTCGACCTGCATCACCGACAACACGTTTCGGGCCGGGTCCTTGAACCACGCGATCAGCGGACCGCCACCCCGGAAGATCCCTTTCGCATCAGTCTCGGTCTCAGACCCCGAGTAGCGCTCGAACTCGATGCCGCACTCGGTCAGCCCGTCGACGGTCTGCTCGATGTCGTCGACGGGGAAGTTGAGGATCGTGAATGAGGCCGGCGTGTGATCGTCACCCTTCGGGTAGACCAGAATGTCCCGGTCACCGGCGATGTGCAGGGTGAGCATGCCGTTCTCCTCGGACACCTCCAGGCCGAGCGTCTCGCCGTAGAACTCGCGGGCGCGGGGGATGTCGTCGACCGAGAACCCGCTGAACGCCTTCGTGGTCTTGAACACCGTTCCTCCTCGTGATCACTCGGGACTTGCACGAACTTCACCGGGTAGACCGGCGTACGCACCGAGACTCATCGGTGCGGGGTGCTGGGCGCGATGAGTTTCGGACCCTCGACTGGTCTTTCCTGGCAGACGACCGGACCGGAGGGCGGCGTGTCTGAGCATGGCGGGGCGATCGTCGTGGTCGACGTCTCGACGTCGGCCAGGCCCGACCTGTCCACCGTCGACCTCCTGGCCCGGCTCCAGCTCACCGCCCGCCGCCACGGAAGCTCGATCCGGCTGCGGCACACCAGTCCCGCCCTACGTGGGCTGCTCGACCTCGCCGGGCTGACGGAGGTCCTGCTCGAGCACCAGCGGGAGCCCGAAGACCGGGAAGATGCTCGTGTCGAGGAAGTACGTGATCGAGGTGATCCGACCGGCTGACACCTCCAGCACCTGGAGCCCGAATGCCTCGAGCCGGTCACCCGAGGTGCTGGGCTTGAACGCGCCGAACGCTGGCAGTCCGCTGGCCGTGACCGGGACCAGCCGCGATCCCCGGCACCCGCTTCCCGGACCGACATGCCACCGACCGATGTCGACGGAGCCGTGCAGCCACAACGGGAACGGCGGCATGGACGCGGTGGCGTCCTCGTGCAGCAGGGAGACCAGGGACTCGATGTCGTACCGCTCGAACGCCTCGACGTAGCGGGCCAGGAGCGCCCGCTGGTCGTCGTCCATGGGATCCACCTGGGTGCCGGATCGGTCGCTGGCGGCCATCGTGGCGCGAGCCCGCTGCAGCGCGCTGTTCACCGACGCGACCGTGGTCTCGAGGAGCTCGGCCACCTCGTCGGCCTTCCAGCGGAGCACCTCGCGCAAGATCAGTACGGCGCGCTGCCTGGCCGGCAGGTGCTGCAGCGCGGACACGAAGGCCAGCCGGATCGACTCGCGGGCGACGGCGACCTCGGCTGGATCGGAGCTCTCGGGGATGACCCGCCCGGCCGGGACCGGCTCGATCCAGGTGGCTTCGGGGAGCGGCACGCCCAAGGACTCCTGGACCGGCGGCGAGGCGGGTCCGAGGTCGATCGGCATCGCTCGGCGCTGACGTCCGGCCAGCATGTCGAGGCACACGTTCGTGGCGATGCGGTAGAGCCAGGTCCGCAACGACGACCGCCCGTCGAACCGGTCGATCGCCCGCCAGGCCCGCACCATCGCATCCTGGACTGCGTCCTCCGCGTCGAACGTCGATCCGAGCATCCGGTAGCA
>JALYQN010000028.1 GCA_030855835.1 Actinomycetota bacterium
CGCTGGGACCGGGTACCTTCGGGACCATGAAGCCTTCAACCCTGCGCGCCGCGGTTGCCGGCGCCGTGGTCGTGCTGTTCTCCCTGGTCGGCTGCGGCGGCGACTCCGGCGAGGACTCCGGTGCCGCCAGCTCAGCCCCCGAGTCGACGGCGAGCAGCACCGAGGACTACTGCTCGTCGCTCGAGGACGCCAAGGCCGAGTTCGAGTCGTTCGGCCAGGCGGGGTCGGCGGGCTTCGAGGAGTCGTTGAGCACTCTGCGCGGGATCGCCGAGCAGGCGCCCGAAGAGGTGGCGCCGCAGTGGGAGACCATGGTCGGCTTCCTGGACGGTTTCGAGCAGGCGGTGACCGACGCCGGGCTGACGCTCGAGCAGCTGGAGCAGATCCAGCAGAACCCGCAGTCGCTGCCCGAGGGCGTTGATCCCGCCAAGCTGCAGGAGCTCATCACTACGGTGCAGGGACTCGGCGCCGCCGAGGTCGAGCAGGCGAGCAAGGCGATCAACAAGCATGCCAAGGCCGAGTGCGGCATCACCCTCGACGAACCGACAAGCTGACCGCGAGGCCGTAGCCTGCCAGTCCCATCGCCAGAGGGATTGCCCGTGCCTGTCCCTGCTCGCTAGGTTCGCTCACGCGCGCCCGCGGGCTGCGCCTCGTGCGCACCTGTTGCGTACCCGTCCCTCAGCTCGCCCAGGACGAGGTGACCACCGTGGCCCTGCCGCCGCTCACGACCGAACAGCGTCAGGCAGCCCTGGACAAGGCCGCGGCGGCTCGACGCGAGCGGGCGGAGGTTAAGAACCGGCTCAAGCATGCCGGCGGCTCGTTGAGCGACGTCCTGGCCAACGGCCAGAAGAACGACGCCGTCGGGAAGATGAAGGTCCTCGACCTGCTGCAGTCCATGCCCGGGGTGGGCAAGGTGCGCGCGCAGCGACTGATGGAGCGCATCGGCATCGCGCCCACCCGTCGGGTGCGAGGCCTCGGCACCAAGCAGATCGCTGCGCTCGAGCGTGAGTTCGACAACCGGCCCTGACCCCTCCGCGGACGGGGCCGGGCGACTGGTGGTCCTGGCCGGGCCGACGGCGGTCGGCAAGGGCACTGTCGTGGCCGACGTCCGGCGCCGCTACCCGCAGGTGTGGGTCTCGGTCTCGGTGACCACCCGTCCGCCGCGACCGGGGGAGCGCCATGGCGTGGACTACCTGTTCGTGGACGACGCCGGCTTCGATCGGCTGGTGGCCGACGGTGATCTGCTGGAGTGGGCCGTCGTCCACGGCGACCGCCGCTACGGAACCCCCCGCGGACCGGTAGCGCAGGTGCTTGCCGACGGGGGACGGGCACTGCTGGAGATCGACCTGCAGGGTGCCCGGCAGGTCCGCCGATCGATGCCCACTGCCCGCTTCGTCTTCCTCGCCCCGCCGAGCTGGGAGGAGCTCGTACGGCGCCTCGTCGGACGGGGCACCGAGTCGCCGGCGCAACGGGAGGCCCGCCTGGTCACCGCGCGCCGCGAGCTGGCCGCCGAGCAGGAGTTCGACACCAGCATCGTCAACTCCGACGTCCGTCAGGCGGCCGACGACTTGGTAGCCTTGTGGGGCTCCCCCGCACCCGACGTCAGTGAGGCATGACCAGTGTCCGGATCCGCCGCAGCCGAGGGCATCACCAACCCGCCCATCGACACGCTGCTCGAGAAGACCGACTCGAAGTACAAGCTCGTCCTCTACTCGGCGAAGCGGGCCAGGCAGATCAACGCCTACTACTCCCAGCTCGGCGAGGGGCTGCTGGAGTACGTCGGACCGCTGGTGGACACCCACGTGCAGGAGAAGCCGCTGTCGATCGCGCTGCGCGAGATCCAGCAGGACCTGCTGGTGTGCGAGGACATCGTGCCGGACGAGAACGCGCCTACCCCCGGGTCCTGACCGCCCCATGCGGGTCGTCCTCGGTGTCGGTGGCGGCATCGCCGCGTACAAGGCCGCGGAGGTGCTGCGCCGGCTGACCGAGAGCGGACACGACGTCCGGGTGGTGCCGACCCGCTCTTCGTTGCGGTTCGTCGGGGCGGCGACCTGGGAGGCGCTGTCCGGTCACCCGGTGACCGACGACGTGTTCACCGACGTGCCGGATGTCACCCACGTCCGCCTCGGCCGCGAAGCCGACCTGGTGCTCGTCGTGCCCACCACCGCCGACCTGATGGCCCGGATGGCGCACGGCCGCGCCGACGACCTGCTCACCGCCACCCTGCTCACTGCCCGCTGCCCGGTCGTGGTGGTGCCGGCGATGCACACCGAGATGTGGGAGCACCCGGCCACCCGGGACAACGTGGTGACGTTGCGCGCTCGCGGCACCGTCGTCGTCGAGCCCGCAGTCGGGCGGCTCACGGGCTCCGACAGTGGCAAAGGCCGGCTGCCCGAGCCCGGCCAGATCGCCGACCTGGCCCAGGCCATGCTGCGGCGCGGCACCGGCGGGGTCGGCGGGGTCGGCGGCGCAGGCTGTGACCTCGCCGGACGGGCGGTACTGGTGACCGCGGGTGGCACCCAAGAGCCGCTCGACCC
>JALYQN010000039.1 GCA_030855835.1 Actinomycetota bacterium
CCTTCGCCGCTCGCCTGGGCAGCGTGGCCGAGGTCGACGAACTGTACGCCGAACTCGACGCCGACGGGCACGGGAAGATCCCGCCGTGGGATGCCCCGTGGGGCATGCGATACGCCTCGGTGCAGGACCCGGACGGCCAGCAGGTGGACCTTTACGCCTGGTTGCCCGGCCAGCCGGCGACCTGAGGCGGGAGCACACCGCCGTACGAGCGCGGGCCGAGGCTCAGAGCTCGCGCGGCAGACGCATCGCCAGCCGGCTCGTGACCACGCCGGTGTTGAGCCCGATGGTCCGCAGGCCACCGAAGAATCGGGCGTGCTCGATCTTGCAGCAGCGATCCATCACGACGGACAGTCCGGCGTCGCGCGCCAACGTTGCGGCGTCGGTGTTGATCACGCCGAGCTGCAGCCAGAGCACCTTGGCGCCGATCTCGATGGCCTGCTCGGCCAGCTCCGTGGCCTCGGGCGCGGGCCGGAACACGTCCACGATGTCGATCTGGCGTGGGTGGTGCGCGGCTGCATCGCGCAGGTCGGCGTACACCGGGCGGCCCATGATCTCCCGTTTGCCCGCGTGCACCGGGTTCACCGGCACGATGTCGTAGCCGTTCGCGTCCAGGTAGACGGCGGCGAACGAACTCGGGTTGTAGTAGTTCGAACTCAGCCCGACCATCGCGATCGTCCGGTATGACGTCAGGATGTGCAGCCGCTGCGCCGCCGACTGACCCAGGTCGTTTCTCTCCCCTACGGCGCTCATGACTGGTAGGGCGCGCCGAACGCCTTGGCCAGCACCGAGTGACCCTGCCCGTCGTACGACGGCCGGTCCGACGGGATCTGCGACGCGTCGAGCGCTTGCGACAGGTCCCACACGATGTCCTCCACGTCCTCGATGCCGATGGACACCCGGACCATCTCCGGGCCGATCCGGGCCGCCCGCAGCTCGTCGTCGTTCAGCTGCTGGTGGGTGGTCGACGCCGGGTGGATGACCAGCGACTTGGCGTCGCCGACGTTGGCCAGGTGGCTGAGCAGCTGAACCGACTCGATGAACCGGCGACCCGACTCGCGGCCGCCCTTGACGCCGAAGGTGAAGATCGAGCCGGCACCACGCGGCAGGTACTTCAGCGCCAGGTCGTGGAAGCGGTTGCCCGGCAGCCCCGGGTAGTTGACGTACTCCACGGCGGGGTGCTCGTCGAGGAAGGACGCCACAGTGACGGCGTTGCGGACGTGCCGTTCCATCCGGACGTGCAGGGTCTCCAGGCCGATCAGCATCAGCCAGGCGGTGAACGGTGCCATCGTCGGCCCGTAGTCGCGCAGCATCTCGGCCCGGCACTTGAGCAGCCAGCCGAAGTCGCCGAAGTACTCGAAGAACCGCAGGTCGTGGTAGCCCTTGGACGGCTCGGTCATGCCGGGGAACTTGCCGTTGTCCCAGGGGAAGCGCCCGCTGTCGACGATGACGCCGCCGATCGCCGTACCGTGCCCGCAGATGAACTTCGTCGCCGAGTGCACGACGATGTCCGCGCCCCAGTCCAGCGGCCGGCACAGGTACGGCGAGGCGAACGTGTTGTCGATGATCAGCGGTACGCCGACCTCGTGGGCCAGGGCCGCGAGCGCCTCCACGTCGACGAGGTCGATCGTCGGGTTGCCGATCAGCTCGGCGTAGAACGCCTTCGTCTTGTCGGTCACGGCCGCGCGCCATTGGTCGAGATCCGTCCCGTCGACGAACCGGGCGTTGATGCCGACCTTGCGGAAACTGACGTCGAACTGCTGGAACGTGCCGCCGTACAGGCTTCTCGACGCGACGAACTCGTCGCCGGCCTCCATCAGGGTGAACAGCGCGAGATGCTGCGCCGACTGCCCGGAGGCGGTGGCGACGGCGCCGATGCCGTTCTCCAGCGCGGCGATCCGCTCCTCGAACACGGCCACCGTCGGGTTCATGATCCGCGAGTAGATGTTGCCGAAGCGCTGCAGTGCGAACAGGTTCGCCGCGTGGTCGGTGTCCTCGAAGACGTAGGCACCGGTCTGGTAGATCGGCACGGCGCGGCTGCCGGTCACCGGATCGGGCCGCTGCCCCGCGTGTACGGCGAGGGTGTCCAGACCGAACTGCCTGTCGTCGGGCGAGGCCATGGCGGCAAGCCTAGCCAGCACCGGCTGCTTCGGCAGCCCCCGTCTTGTGGCCGTACCGGGCCCACGTCTACGGTCGCGAACGAGCCTGTTTCATCCGATTCACCTCGCCGCCAGGGCCACGTGCACCTCGGCGGCAGCGGCAAGGAGGAATCAGTGGCAACGCAGGTCCATGACTCCGAGATCAGCATCGGCACCGCGCATCCACTAGAGCCGTTGACCGCCGAGGAAGTGAGCCGGGTCAGCGCCCTGCTCCGCGACGAGCGCGATCTGGGTCCCAGCGTGCGGTTCGTCTCCGTTGCGCTGCACGAGCCGCCGAAGCGGGAGGTGCTGGACTACACCCCGGACGGCGAGACGCTCGACCGCGAGGCCTTCGTGATCCTCTACGACCGGACCCACCAGCAGACCGTCGAGGCCGTCGTCTCGCTCTCGTCGAGTACCGTGACCTCCTGGCAGGTGGTCGAGGGCGTCCAGCCGAGCGTGATGCTCGAGGAGTTCTTCAGTACCGAGGAGATCACCCGCGCCGACCCGCGGTGGCAGGAAGCGATGCGCAAGCGCGGAGTCAC
>JALYQN010000049.1 GCA_030855835.1 Actinomycetota bacterium
GGCCTCGCCCGATGGTGCTCACCGTCGAGCGGCACGCGCGGCGGCTGTCCCTGGTTGACTTCGCCAGCCCGGTGCGGGCGGCAACGCGGATGCGGCTGCCACGGTCGTTCAACGCGCGCAACCCGCAGTCTCGCCGCGACCTCGCCTCGTCGCTGCGGCACGCCATCGCCGAGGTGCCACCGCCGTCCGGCGGGAACGGGACCGATGACGCCCGGCGCGACACCGAGCTGGCGCGCCTGCGCGCAGCGGTGCGGTCCCACCCGTGCCACGGCTGCCCGCGGACCGAGGATCACGCCCGCTGGGCCGATCGCTGGGCCAAGCTCGACCGTGACACCGATGGGCTGCGCAGCCGCATCGAGCAGCGCACCAACACGATCGCGCGGGCCTTCGACCGGGTCTGTGAGGTGCTCGATGTGCTGGGTTACCTCGAGGGCGGCGTGGTGACTGCAGACGGCTCCCGGCTGGCCCGGCTGTACGCCGAACTGGACCTGGTGGCAGCCGAGTGCCTGCGAACCGGGGTCTGGGCCGAGCTGGACCCGGCCGAGCTCGCGGCCGCGTTGTCGGGGCTGACCTTTGAGTCGCGCGGCGGCGACGAGGCTGAGACACCGAGGCTGCCCCGTGGCCCGGTCCGCGAGGTGGTCAGCCGCACCGTGTCGACCTGGACCGGCCTGGAGCAGCTGGAGCGCGAGCACCGGCTGGACGGGTTGCGCCGGCCGGACTTCGGATTCGCCTGGGCGGCCTGGCGGTGGGCGTCGGGCGCCCGGCTCGACGACGTGCTGGACGAGTCGGACCTGGCCGCCGGCGACTTCGTCCGCAACGTCAAGCAGCTGGTCGACCTGACCGACCAGGTCGCGGTCGCCGCCGGCCCCGGGCCGTTACGCGACACCGCACGGGCAGCTCTGTACGCGTTACGCCGCGGGGTGGTGGCGTACTCCTCGGTGGGCGGCGCGGACGAACGATGAGCCATTCCCGCCGCCAGGGCAGCAGGCGTGTCTCGTCGCGGTCCCGCTCAGGGGCGGAGCGGGGCCAGTGCGGCGGCTGCCCGGTCGGCGCTACCGCCCAACCCCCACCGCTGGCTGTGCGCCGCCCACGCCTCGGCGGCGTCGGTGCCCCAGGGACCTAGCTGCAGCTCGGCGCCGCCAAGGTCGAGGTCGCGCACCACACCGACGACCGTCGGCGCCGCGGTCAGGTAGTCGCCGGCGGCGGCCAGCCGCTGAGCCTGCTTGGCCGCCGGTGCGTTCCCCGCCGCAGCGGCCCGCAGGATGCCCCCCAGATCGCCGTGCGCCGCCAGCAGCGCCGAGGCCGTCTTGGCCCCGATCCCGCTGACTCCTGGCAGCCCGTCCGACGGGTCGCCGCGCAGGACCGCGAAGTCGGCGTACTGATGTGGCTCAACGTCGTAGCGCTCACGTACCCAGCGGGCGTCGACCGTCTCCAGCCGGCCGACCCCGCGCGCGGTGTACAGCACCCGCACCCCGGCCGCGTCGTCGACCAGCTGGAACAGGTCCCGGTCACCGGTGACGATCTCCACCGGGCCGTCGCCACGGGTCGCCAGCGTCCCGATCACGTCGTCGGCCTCGTGCTCGGCAGCGCCGACCACGGGAACTCCCAGCAGCGCGAGGGTCTCGGCGATCAGCGGTACCTGCACAGCGAGCGGGTCCGGGGTCACCTCGACGTCAGGGTCGCCGGCAACCTCCTCGACCACCCGGTGCGCCTTGTACGACGGCAGCAGCGCGACCCGCCACGCGGGGCGCCAGTCGTCGTCCCAGCAGCACACGATCGTATGCGGCATGCGGTCCCCGGCCAGGCGGGCGATGAAGTCCAGCAGCCCCCGCACCGCGTTCACCGGGGTGCCGTCCGGTGCGGTGAGGGTGTCCGGAACGCCGAAGAACGCCCGAAAGTACAACGAGGCGGTATCGAGCAAGAGCAGTGCTGGCCTGCTGTCCGCTGCCACTCCGTGAGGCTATCTGTCCTCCGTGCGGCGCGCCCCAGGCCGCCAACGTTCAGCATGCTGTCAGCGGGGCCGACCTACAGTGGCCGCATGAACAGACGCACGCAGATCGCTTCCGCAGCCGGCGTCGCCGTCATCGCCGCCGGGTTCGCCACCGGAGCCGTCGCTACGGCCGGTGACGACGCCGACGAGAGGGAGCAGCCGATCACCGGCGCCGCCCTCGACCGCGCCGAGCGGGTGGCCCTCGCCGAGGTCGGCGAAGGCACCGTCACCGGCACCGAGGTGGGTGACGAGGAGAGCTACTACGAGGTCGAAGTCACCCGCGACGACGGCACCGAGGTCGACATCCAGCTCGACAGGAGCTTTGCGGTGGTCGGCGCCGAGGCCGACGACTCCGACAAAGCCGAGGACCGCGACATCGACTGATCTGCGGGGGACCGTCACCCGATCGCCGCCGCTCGGCAGCGGGCCTTGGCTGGGGTGTCCGGTGGCCGCGGTACTAGCCTGCCTGCATGACGGTTCCCTCTGCCGCGCCCGCTGGGGCGGCAACCGAGTACGCCGGGCGGCTGCGCCGGGCGCAGCAGGTAGCCGCCGACAACGGGGTCGACGCCCTGCTGGTGTCCCCCGGATCTGACCTCAGCTACCTCACCGGGTATGACGCCGTCGCCCTGGAGCGGCTCACCTGCCTGATGCTGCCCGCGCGCGGGGACGCGCTGACGGTGGCCCGGCTGGTGGTGCCCGCGCTGGAGGAACCGGCCGCGGCCGCTTCACCGGTGGGCGACCTCGGGATCGAGCTGGTGCGCTGGGGCGAGACCGAGGACCCGTACGCGCTGACGGTGTCGCTGTTGCCGAGCACAGCTGCAATCGTCGCCCTCGACGACCGGATGTGGGCGGTCAAGGCGCTGGCCCTGTCCGCCGCCGCGCCGCGGGTCCGCCAGGTGCCGGCCGGTCCTGTGCTGCGGGAGCTGCGGATGCGCAAGACGACCGCCGAGGTCGACGCGCTGCGCGCCGCCGGCGCGGCCATCGACCGCGTGCACCACCGGATGGGGGAGTGGCTGCAACCGGGTCGCAGCGAGCGCGAGGTGGGTCGTGACATCGCCGCCGCGATCGTGGCCGAGGGCCACGCCCGCACCGACTTCGTCATCGTCGCCTCAGGTCCGAACGCCGCCTCGCCGCATCACGAGCTGTCGGACCGGGTCGTGGAGCGCGGCGACCCAGTCGTCGTCGACATCGGCGGTACCACCCCGCAGGGCTACTGCTCGGACTCGACCCGCACCTACGTCGCTGCCGGTGAGCCGCCGCCGGAGTTCGCCGACTACTACGCGGTGCTCCTGGCCGCGCAGGAGGCCCAGTGCGGCCACGTACGCCCGGGGGTCACCGCGGGCGCTGTGGACGGTGTCGGGCGGGCACTGATCACCGGTGCCGGGCACGGCGAGCTGTTCGTGCACCGAACCGGGCACGGCATCGGGCGGGAGACGCACGAGGAGCCGTACATCGTCGCGGGCAACGACCTGGTGCTGGAGCCGGGTATGGCCTTCTCGATCGAGCCGGGGATCTATCAGGCCGGCCGGCACGGGGCGCGGATCGAGGACATCGTGGTGGTCACCGCGGACGGGGCGGAGCGGCTGAACACGACCACCCGCGAGCTCCGCGTACTGGCCGGCTGAGGGTCGACGGTTGGCTGCCTGATGGCCGGTCCCGCCGACCCGCTCGACCCGACAGACCGGCGTATCGTTGCGCTGCTGGTCAGCGACGGGCGCTCGTCGTTCACCGACCTCGCCCGCGACACCGGGCTGTCCACCTCGGCGGTGCACCAGCGGGTGAAGCGACTCGAGCAGCGTGGCGCCATTGCCGGTTACGCCGCCCGCGTCGACCACGAGCAGCTGGGGCAGGGGCTCACTGCGTTCGTGTCGATCCGCCCGATCGACGCCAGCGCCCCGGACGACTCGCCCGACCGGCTGGCCCCACTGGGTGAGATCTGCTCGTGCTTCTCGGTCGCCGGCGACGCCAGCTATCTGCTGCAGGTCCGCGTCGCCGGCCCGTCCGCGCTGGAGGACCTGCTGGCCCGCATCCGCGCCGCCGCCAACGTCACCACCCGTACCACGATCGTGTTGTCCCCGCCGTACGAGAACCGCCCGCCCGCTGCGGGTTGACTCAGGCGCCGGCCTGGGCCAGGGCGGCCGTGCGGCTTGCCTTGGCTGCCGCGGCCGCGGCGACGGTGAAGTCATCGTCGCCCGCGTGCCGGCGCCACCACCCCTGCCCCATGTCGGGCAGGGTGTGAATCGGGTCGTAGTAGGCGTAGGTCCGCTCCAGAGCGTCCACGTCGTCGGCCTCGATCGAGGTCCGGTAGTTCTTCGTCCAGTACGAGATTCCGTGCTCACGGTCGTAGTCGGCCAGCTGGTGCACCCAACGCTTGCCGACGAACGGCACGTCGCACACGATCCGCGGTGTGGCGAAGCCCGGCAGGTAGCCCATGATCGCGTGCTGCAGCTGCTGGGCCTTGTCCACCGACACCCGCCAGTGCTCCGAGAACGGGATCATGTCGCACATGTAGAAGTAGTAGGGGAGGATCTCGGCGCCGTCGAGGAGCGCGAAGCACAGGTCGAGCAGCTGGTGTGGGTCTGCGTTGACGCCCTCCATCAGCACGCCCTGGTTGCGCACGTCGCGAACACCCGTGTCGAGCATCGCCCGGGTCGCCTTGGCCACCAGGGGAGTGATCGAGTTGGCGTGGTTGACGTGGGTGTGGATCGCGATCTGCACGCCGCGGTCCCGCGCAGTCGTGCCCAGCCGCTCCATGCCGGCCCGGACGTCGTCCTGCAGCCAGTGCTGCGGCAGTCCCATCAGCGCCTTGGTCGCGAGGCGGATGTCGCGGATGTTGTCGATCTCGAGCAGCCGGGCGATGAACGCCTCGAGGTTCTTGAACGGCATGTTGGCCACGTCGCCGCCGGAGACCACGACGTCGCGCACCTCCGGGGTGCGGCGCAGGTAGTCGATCATCGCGTCGTAGCGATCCACCGGCTTGGCGCCGAACTTGAGCTTGACGACCTGCGGAGTGGAGTTGCCGACCAGGTCCATCCGGGTGCAGTGCCCGCAGTACTGCGGGCAGGTCGGCAGCAGCTCGGCCAGCACCTTGGTGGGGTAGCGGTGGGTCAGTCCCTCGGCGACCCACATGTCGTGCTCGTGCAGCGAGTCGCGGGTGGCGTACGGGTGGCTCGGCCAGTCGGTGCGGCGGTCGGAGAAGACCGGCAGCATGTAGCGGCGCACCGGGTCGGCATAGAACGCCTCGGTCGCCCCGGCGTTGCTCGGAGCCACCCCCGGCATCATCGTGTTCAGCATCTGCGGTGGCAGCAGCATCGACATCGTCGCCCGCTCGGCCTGGTCGCGCCCCAGGTCGGCGTAGAACCTCTCGTCGATGCCGTCGCCGAGCACGTCGCGCAGCTGACGCACGTTCTTGACGCAGTGCGCCCGCTGCCACTGGACCGACTCCCAGTCGGCTCGGCTGGCGTCGCGCCAGCCGGCAAAACGGGTCCAGTCGGGCTCGACGAGCTCGCGACCGCGGTAGAGGTAGGGCTGAGCGGAGGCCATAGACCGCTAGGCTACGGAAGAAGTTACCGTCAGTCCACTCACGCGCCGGACAATCGCCCGTCAGCGTGCCGACCTGTAGGAGGTTGTCCGGTGCCTAGGCGAGGTGACCCGACGGGTCTGCACCGGGTGCTCCGTCCCTCGGGAGTGCTCCCGCAGGCGGCCGAGCAACTGGACACCCGTCGCGAGCTGTGGTCCGACGAGGTGCGCGTCCGGGTGCGGCGACTCAACCTGGACGCCGCATCCTTCCGGCAGCTCGAGCAGGCCCACGGTGGCGACGGTGCCGCGGTCCGGGCGGCCGTACTGGACATCGTGGCCAGCCGCGGCAAGATGCAGAACCCGGTCACCGGCTCGGGCGGGATGCTGGTCGGCACCGTCGAGGAGGTCGGCCCGGAGTCGCCGCTCGGCCTGGCGGTCGGCGACGAGGTCGCGAGCCTGGTATCGCTGTCCCTCACACCGCTGGTGATCGAGGATGCCTTGAGCGGCTGGGACGGCCGGAGCGAGCAAGCGGCCTGCGACGGTTACGCGGTGCTGTTCGGCCGCAGCATCGCAGCCAGGCTCCCGACAGACCTACCGGTCGAGGTCGCGCTGGCGGTCATGGATGTCTGCGGCGCACCTGCGCTGAGCGCGCGGGTGGTGAACAGGTACGTGAACCCGACCGTGTGTGTGCTCGGCGCGGCCGGCAAAAGCGGGTCGCTGTCGTGCGCGGCTGCTCGCGCGGCCGGTGCCGACCGAGTAATAGGGGTGGTCCCGGCCGAAGGCGAGGCCGAGTCCCTCCGGGACGCAGGGCTGGCCGACGAAGTGGTCGTCGCCGACGCTCGCGACCCGGTGGCGCTGGCGGCGGGCGTCGAGCGGGCGGGCGGGCCGGCCGACGTCACCGTGGTGTGCGTCGACGTCCCCGGCTGCGAGCACGGCGCGATTCTGGCCACCGCACCCGGTGGCACCGTGGTGTTCTTCTCGATGGCCACGTCGTTCAGCGCCGCAGCGCTAGGCGCCGAGGGGCTGGCGGCAGACGTGACCATGCTGGTCGGCAACGGCTACACACCAGGCCATGCCGACCTTGCGCTGGACCTGCTCCGCACCGACGCCGGGGTCGACCGGTTGTTCCGCGCCCGCCGGTGACGGTGGCACCGACCGGAGCCAGCAGCCGATTCACCCTCCTGCCATCGCACCTACCACCTGCAGCGGCTCGTCGCCGGCCGCGACAGCTTCCGGCAGCGGCGCATCGGCCGGTTCGTGGGAGAGGTCCCGCTCGCAGGCGAAGAACCGTACGAACGCGCGCCGCCGGTGGGTCGCCTGGTCGCGGACCGTGCCGCGCAGCGCGGGATAGCGCGTCTCGAGCGCGTCCAGGACCGACGCCTGGGTGATCGCGCCGTCGACGTCGAGGCGCACCTCGCCGTCGACCCGCGCCATCGCCCGCAGGTGGTAAGGCAGCACCACCCTGATCACGCGTCGAGCCGTGGGCTGGGTCGTGGGCTGGGTCGTGGGCTGGGTCGTGAGCTGGGTCGTGGGCTGGGTGGTGGGCTGGTTCATGGCAGCGTCTGCACCTCCACCGACAGCACCGGTGGCAGGTCCCGCACGATGGGCTGCCAGCTGTCACCGGCATCTGCAGACACGTACACCTGGCCGCCGGTCGTGCCGAAGTAGACACCGCACGAGTCGAGGGAGTCCACGTCCATCGCGTCGCGCAGCACGTTGACGTAACAGTTGTCTTGCGGCAGGCCGTCGGTGAGTGGCTCCCAGTCGTTGCCGCCCGTCCGGCTGCGATACACACGCAACCTGCCCTCCGGGGGGTAGTGCTCGGAGTCGCTCTTGATCGGCACGACGTAGACCGTCTCCGGCTCGTGGGCGTGCACGGCGATGGGGAAGCCGAAGTCGCTCGGCAGGTCACCGCTGACCTCCGTCCACGACTCGCCGCCGTTGTCGGTGCGCAGCACGTCCCAGTGCTTCTGCATGAACAGCACGTCGGGGTTCGACGGGTGCATCGTGATCCGGTGCACGCAGTGCCCGACCTCGGCGTCCTCGTCCGGGATGCCGTCTGATCGCAGGCCGCGGTTGACCGGACGCCAGGTCTTGCCGGCGTCGTCGGTCCGGAAGGCGCCCGCGGCCGAGATCGCCACGAACATCCGCTCCGGGTTGCTCGGGTCCAGCACGATGGTGTGCAGGCACAAGCCACCGGCGCCAGGTTGCCAGGAAGACCCGGTGTCGTGGCCGCGCAGCCCGGACAGCTCCCGCCACTCGCTGCCACCATCGGTCGAGCGAAACAGCGCCGCGTCCTCGACGCCCGCGTAGACCGTGTCCAGGTCAAGAGGCGACGGCTCGAGGTGCCAGACCCGGGCGAACTCCCACGGGTGGGGCGTGCCGTCGTACCACTGGTGGGTGCCGGGGACGCCGTCGTACTCGAACCGGTTGCCCATGGGCACCCAGGTCACGCCGCCGTCGTCGGAGCGCTGGATCACCTGCCCGAACCAGCCGCTGGACTGTGAGGCGTACAGCCGGTCCGGGTCGACCGGGGAGCCCTTGACGTGGTAGACCTCCCACCCCGCGAACTCGGGACCATGAACATGCCATTGCTGACGTCTCGCGTCCGAGGTCAGCACGAACGCACCCTTGCGCGTGCCCACCAAGACCCGTACTCCGCTCATCTCGCACTCCTCTCTGGCGAACTGCCTGCCACCGTACGACCGCCCGCCCACGCCGAACTCATCGGTTCTGGCCACGACGGAGCCGGCGCTCACACCTCCCGCGCCGACACGACCCGCTGACACAACCCGCGCCGACACGACCGCGCTGACACACTGTGCCGGTGCCGACCACGCTGTACCGCGGGGCAGTGGTGCAGCCATCGGACCGCCCGCAGGCGCAAGCCCTGCTCGTCGTCGACGACCGGATCGGCTGGGTCGGGTCCGACGCGGACGCCGCACGGCACGAAGACGCCGCCGACGAGGTCGTCGACCTGGACGGTGCACTTGTCACACCCGCGTTCGTCGACGCCCACGCGCACACCACCGAGACCGGGCTGGCCCTGACCGGCGTCGACCTGACGACGGCCACCGGGGTCACCGACGTGCTGGCCCGCGTCGAGGACGCGGCCAGACGGGGGAGCGGGCCGGTCCTCGGCCACGGCTGGGACGACCGGGGCTGGCCGGAGCGGCGGCCGCCGAGTCG